>NZ_AMGD01000006.1:0-88110 GCF_000297555.1 Paenisporosarcina sp. TG-14 | reverse complement strand
ACTTAATATGATAATCTACAATTATATTAATCAAAAAACCTAAAATAAATCCAATAATTGCATACAGTATCGCCCAAATAATGGGTCCCCATTCAAGTCTAAATCCAATACTTGACCCAACTACTGCAAATGCAGTAGCTAGAGCAGCAGCAAGGTCAAATATACTTAGTCCATCAGAATTATGAATTGAATCAAATAGCGTCCTATCTTCTTGGCGATTATTTAAAGGAACAGCTAATATGTTATCCTTTGAAATATTTTTTAATTCTAAAGCAGATAATGCTAATTCTACATACATCGAATGTTCAAAGGTAGACATCACATACATCTCTCTCACTACTCCTCTTTTTTCACAAGATTTAACGATAAATCAAAACTGGAGTTTTGGTATCTATTTGCCAAAAAACTTCTCTGTTCATTTTCAAATAATTTGTTATTTTCAACAGTATTGACATAGGCATCATATATAGCAAATATATAAATCGATGGCATAAACAGGAACCACTGCCCTTTAAGTACTGATTTTGCTTGATCGAAATCCCCTAAAACAAGAAAATGGACTCCCTCAAGAAAATGCGAAAAATAAGTGATAATAATCACCCAAACTAAAATAAAAAAGGCTGTAATAATTCTATGAATATATAGTTGCCCAGCTCCTGGCATAAAAAATGACCATATTACTGCAATCCAAGGTGTTCTCTTATCGAGGTAATTAATTTCCAGTGCTGTTATTGAAAAATTTGGAAAAGGTGCATTTTCACGTTCGGCAAGTAAAGAAACTTTGTTTAAATCTACTGCAGTTCGGTAACTATCCCAAATGCCATAAAAATATATTGGAATATATAAGAGCATCCATCGAGGTTCCAATACTTCTTTTGCCAGCTCAAATTGACCAGTAAACGAATAGATTATTGCCAAATTTATATGAGCGTTAACATTAATGACAATTTCCCATATGAACAATGTCAGACCTCTAAGATATTTTGAAAGGAGCAGATGACCGAATCCTGGAAAAGCTGCAGACCACCAAGCAATAATTAATGGGTTTCTTAAATGGATTTGAGTGGTACCAAATTGACTGACTAAAGCTTGATATCGTCTGGCTTTGTCACTTTTGTAAGATTGCATAGCTATCCCTTCATGAATAAACTTTAGTACTCATTATGCACAAATAAAAAGACATTATACTTTTATTTACAAAAAGTTTGAAATTTCAAATCAACTAGTATAACGCCAAATTTTTGTGGAACCACAAAAAATCCAGTAACTATAGTAGCTACTGGATTACTTATTTATCATTTCAATTATAGTTAATTTTTGAATGGTTTAATGCAATTTCTTTTAGCACCTTTTGAAAAGCATCTTCAACATCCATAGCTTTGATTATGATTTTTTGGTGCTCTAGATATTGATTACTTGAATGTTCATATTTCGGATCATAATAATATTCAAGTAAAAGCTTAGTTGCAGATGCAAAATCACTATTTTCCAAATCGGCCTCAATTTGTTTAGCAATTGGTGTATGAATATGTTTCTTAATCAACTGGAATGACGCTTTAAAGAGCTGTGGGAATTCCCATGGCTGATAATCTTCTAAAATGTTCTGGACCCTTACTTCAATAGGAAGATTGATAAACAACTGCAGCCCTTTTTCTTTTTTTTCATTTAGAAAATCAGGTAGACAGACTTTCCCAATTCGTTTACTTTCCCCTTCTATGACTACATAAGGTCCATCTTGATAACGAACTATTTCATGTAGAAGGAGAGAATCGAATTTTTTTTGATTGCTCGGCTCAAGACCAATTTGTCCAAAGATAGACCCTCTATGTCCTGCCATTCCCTCAAGGTCAATGATTGGATAGCCCTTCTGAGATAATAGCTTTAAAATAGCCGTTTTACCCGATCCTGTATAGCCATTTAAGACGAATAGTTTCGGCATGAATTCTTGATTTTCTAATTCATTTACTACCCATTGTCGATATGTACGGACTCCACCAGTTAATCGTTTTGCATTGATTCCCATCAAATCGAGCACAGTGGCTGCTGTTTTGCTCCGCATACCTCCGCGCCAACAAAAAACTGTGATGGGCGTTTCGATTTGTTTAAATGCGGCAATAAATGCTGGCAACTTCTGAGAAAAAATGGCTAGTCCTCTTTCCTTTGCCTCTTCCGTACCTACTTGTTTGTATATCGTTCCAATCTCTGCACGCTCTTCATTATTAAAGACAGGAATATTAATACTCCCAGGAATTGTTGCTTCTTTAAACTCCTTAGGTGAGCGAACATCGATTAATGTGTGTGCTACTTTTTTTTGTGATGTAAATAAATCAGGTAATGTAATTTCACGATACAACGTTTTCACCTTCTAAACTAAGATTAAACACACTATTTTACAATAATGCATCCTATATTATCTTCGGTTACCTCACCTATAATTCGAGCATCGACACCTTTTTCTTGTAGCTCCTTAACGAATAGCTCCGCCTCATCACTCGCAACTGAAATTAACAGTCCACCAGATGTGACGGCATCACATAAAATCCAACGGTCAATTTGATCCATTGACTCAGGGTAGGTAACAACATCTGCTAAATGTAAGAAGTTGTTTTTCGTTCCCCCAGGCACTGACCCAGCTTCAGCAAGCTCTTTCACTCGAGGTAAAATCGGGACTTGATTATAATAAATGCCTAGACCCACGCCACTCCCTTTAGCCATCTCAGAAGCATGTCCAAGTAACCCGAAGCCAGTGACATCAGTTGCGGCATGAACATCATAAGTCGCCATTACTTCGGCAGCTGTCTTATTTAGTGTGGTCATAACTTTTGTAACCTGTGTAATTTCTTCCTCGGACAACAAATTGTTTTTAAGCGAAGTTGTGCATATACCAACACCAATCGGTTTTGTTAAAATCAGTTGATCACCAGGCTTTGCACCGGCATTCGTCCTAATTTTGTCTGGATGTACCACACCTGTTACAGCAAGACCAAATTTCGGTTCCTTGTCATCAATCGAATGACCTCCAACCAGTGTTACTCCGGCTTCTCTTAATTTGTCGCCAGCTCCTCGTAAGATGTCAGCTAAAATCCCTTTATCTAAAGTCGAAATTGGAAATGCAACGATGTTAAGTGCAGTTATCGGCGTTCCACCCATTGCGTATACATCACTTATAGCATTCGCAGCTGCAATTTGTCCGAAATCATATGGATCATCAACAATTGGAGTGAAAAAGTCAACCGTCTGAACGATTGCTGTTGTGTCATTTATCCGATAAACTCCCGCATCGTCACTCGTATCAATCCCAACAAGTAAATTTGGGTCAAAAATAGCAGGTGGTAATGTACGTAAAACTTGCTCTAAATCTGCTGGGCCTATTTTACACCCACAGCCGCCTTTTGAAGAAAGGGAAGTTAACTTTACTGGATCGTATTTTTTCATACTAGTCACCCTTTCATTATCGTTTATATATGGTTTATTTTAGCATACGAGCAATGCATTCTATCATTGATTAGTTTAGTCAAATTCAGTATTACCTATTATTGTGAGAACTTAAATTTTTTAAAACTTCATTTTTAAAAATCACGTACATTATTACTTCAATTTGAACCATCTTAAGGAGGAATAAAAAATAGTTGAGAGGAGTTTTTTTATGGAAAAAGATAATCATAAAGGAGCTAGTGAAAGTGTTGGTTCTTTGCCTCAAACGCCAAATAGCCAGAATATGAATCCCACTGACTCGAAAGAAGAAATATCTATAGAGTTAGCTGAGCTAGGTAACTTGAATCCAACACATGAACCAATGACTTCAAATCATCGGAAAAAGAGTGAAGTAGAAAAAACATACTAATCTAGAGAATTTCAGGCTCAGGCACAATATTAATTTGTGTCTGAGCCTGAACGGTACATATATTAACTTCTCGTTTTGTATTGTGAAGGTTTAGCCGAGTAGTGTAGCTAGCCAAAAGTATAATGGTATTCCCAGAATTAAATTAAATGGAAGGGTTAATCCTAAGGCAGAACCTAAAGATAATCCTGAATTCGCTTTTGGTATGGCTTGTTCAATAGCAGCAGGCGCAGCTATATAAGAAGCACTTCCTGTTAACACTGCTAAAATCGTTGATCCACCAATAGATAAGCCAATAATGCTGCCTGTTAGAACACCTATCCCTCCTCCTATAAGAGGTAAAATAAAGGCAAATAAAAAGGACACTAATTTAATATTTTTCATTTTATTCATACTTATAGTGGCAACCATTCCCATATGTAATAGGAAAACACAAAGTATCCCATAAAACAAATCCCCAAATAACGGTTGTATTTTTACTAAGCCATCCTTATGAGCAACTAAGCCAATAAAAATCCCACCTAATAATAGGAAGATACTTTTTCCGAAAAATGCTTCTTTTATGACGTGCTTAATACTGGCATCAGGATTTGTAATTTTCTCACCTTGCTTACTAACATGTAGTTTATAAATGATAATTGCCAAAATGATTGCTGGTCCCTCCATAATAACAAGAACAGCAGACATGTAAGACTCGTATTCTACCCCGAATTTATCAAGAAAGGCTAGTCCAGCAATAAATGTTACAGCACTAACCGAGCCATAATGGGCTGCTATAGCAATAGAATCAACAAAGGAATATTTAAACACTTTATATAAAATTAAAAGAGAAATGAATAGCATTATTATACTTAAGAAAACTGCAGCAATGATGGTTGGGATCATTTCTCCAAATGAAACATTTCTTAGTTCTACTCCTCCCTTAATACCAATAGTAAAGAGAATAATCATCGTATACCCAGTATACAGTGCTGTTGGCACCTTTAAATCAGAGTTTACAAGAACTGCGATTATTCCTAAGAGAAAAAATAATATCATCGGTGATAGTAAATTGGCGTAAGCAATTTCAATAATTTGTTCCACTTATTTCTCCTCCTTTAATAAATAAACTTCTATATTCAGTGCTATGAGAGTTGAATTTGACTTCTCTATACACTTCAGTAACTTGTCAATCCTGGATGATTCAAAACTATTCCATGAAATGAGCAGCTTAAATCATTATAATCTAATGATTTATTAATTGAACTACTTATTGTTACAGATTTGAAAATAACTTTTAGACTGACTCCCAAATTCCTTTTATCTACTCGGAAATTTTACAAATAAAAATTCAAATATTATTTCACAACAAAAATCCAACAACTAAATTAGCTGTTGGAATAGTTTTCAGTCTATTTAATAGTCGTTCAAGTTTAAAATTTTTCATTAATCAAATATTTATCATAGCGTTGCATAAATAATATAGCACATTGTCAAATTTTTATTTGGGGTCTTATTATAGAGACAATGTTTACGAAACTCACTATTAACGATATAAATTTTGATAGCTTTTAATATCGATAGGAGTCGACCATGTATTTAAAAATTGCACGGCACAACTTCGTCCTTTTTCCAACAAAGCTTCTTTCATTTCTTGCGTAAGATCAAACTGAGTTGCATTATAATCATCAACCGGAATAAAAATAATATTTTTTTCATGTTTTCGAGAAATATATTTTTCGTCATGTGCATTTTTCATAGTAGAAAAAAGTGCTTCGAATAAGTTTAGAGCATTGTCAATTTTATGCCCATGAGATTCTTCATGGCCACGACTAATTTTTAAACCCAGAACGGGTCGTTGTCTATGCCCATCTTGTTCGTCAAATAACCACATTGGAAAGTTACTCAATACTCCACCATCTACAACAATAGTCTCACCCAAATCCACTTTCAATTTAACGGGTTCAAAGAAAAATGGAATTCCACAACTCATACGTAAAGCACGAGCAAGGGGAAAGGTTTCTGCTGATATCCCATATTGCGCTAATTCATCAGGAAGAACCATCATCTTTCCGTTTGTTAAATCAGAAGCAATAATTTTTAACTTTCCATCCGGTAAATCGCCAAAAGTATAGACCCCTTTTACTGCCAACTTTTCCATGAACCAGTTCTCTAATGCTTTGCCTTGGTATAAGCCCATTCGGAAGTAAAGAAGAAACCATTTCATTATGGGTAAAGGAATGATTGTTTTACGAGGATCAAGAAGCTCTTTAAAATCTTGACCTTCAAGCATTGCTTCTATTTCCTTACCTGAATATCCAGCTGCAATGAAACAAGCAAGAATTGCCCCAGCACTTGTTCCAGCTAAACGATGAAATGAATACCCCTTTTCTTCCAACACTTGATATGCCCCCACTAACGCAAAATCTTTCAAACCTCCACCTGAAAATACTCCATCAATTAACATATATGTCGCTCTCCCTTTTTCTTATCGTTGTTACACTGTAAGAAAAAATAAGAGAAAGTAGAACTTGTTATCACACTAAGCCGCTTTGGTTTTTTAGAGAGTTTAGGATATGGTTGACGAAAGAATGGACACTATCTGTAGTAAAAGCATACATACAAAACGATAATATAAGTCAAAAAGCTTATAATATGTCAACTACATGTTTAAAAGGAGATGCGTTCATTCTACTATGAACGCATCTTTAATTGTATTTACGGTTACGAATGCTTGTTAGTGAAACATTTACCCTAAGAGTCGATGGAGTTAATCGCCTTTATTTAGAAGAAACTGTTAATAAATAGTTTAGTTCCCACGATTTCTACTAGTTTTAACCTGAAAGTAGGTTTTTGCCACACTATTCCGTGTCTCGCACCTACAAAAAGAGTTCGTACTAGTGTCGAGCGATGTCTCAGTTGTAATTAACGGCTCTCACGTTGTAATTATATAAGGTGACGTTGTAAAAATATGCCTCCAGGTTGTAAAAATCGTTATTCACGTTGTAATATTAAAATTTTGGTATTTAAATTGTCTCCCTGGAATGAAATAAGATAGACACGTCCTATCATGCTAAGCGTT
Source organism: Paenisporosarcina sp. TG-14 (assembly GCF_000297555.1). Classification (NCBI taxonomy): domain Bacteria; kingdom Bacillati; phylum Bacillota; class Bacilli; order Caryophanales; family Caryophanaceae; genus Paenisporosarcina; species Paenisporosarcina sp. TG-14. The sequence goes on along the minus strand of NZ_AMGD01000006.1, from coordinate 81,208 downwards.
TGGACATGTCTTTTTTTATTCAATTGTAAAGTCTAATTAACAATGATACATAATAATATTAATTTCAAAAAAAACACCAATTTAAAATTAATGTTTTTCCACAAATTCATTCTTACTTTTTTCTGCGACTTCGATTAACTTTTCTTTTTTTGGACTTAAGCATATTAACGTCTTTTTCTTTGGCTTGAGCAGCTGTTTTAATATCCATATCTTCTGCAAATTCAGTTTGTAAATTTCCTTTGTATTGACGCTTGTTTTCTTCTCGAGATGGTTCAACATGTTCATCATCAAATTTTCTTTCCATATACGGATGGAAAAACATCTCACCAACTGTGATGATAATAGCAGCTATTAATGAAACTGTTAAATTAACTAGTGGAGAAAAAATTGCACCAACTATCCAAATTACAGCCCATGCAACCACTAAATCGGAAATCAATGCAAAAACATTGCCAACTCGAGGTAAAATATACACATCCAAGACAAATGTAAATGCTGTTAAGAATAAACTTGTAATTAAAATAGTTGTAAAGGAAATCCCGTAAAACCATCCTAAAACAATCCATAAAACCGCTGTTATCATGATGAATTTAATTAATAATGCCTTTGTAAACAATAGACCCTCAACTCCTTTTTTGTATTCAAATCATCAATTATCTTAACCACTAATTTGTTTTCAATCCCTTTTTTATTAAACCTTTAAAAACTTAGTTTTTGTTTTTCAATCCAAGTTTGATATTTCAACTTAATTACATGAATTTACTGCTATACAATGCTGATACAAATAGTTTTTACAAACTTGGGAACACTATGTATTGAAGGATTTTCATTAAATTGAAGGAGGGAATATTAATGTCTACTATTAAACCGATACCGAATGATTCAGCTGATAATGCAGAAAGGCTTAAGAAAACGATCAATAATAAGGAAGCAGCAGAGGCAGCAATGGAATTTGCAGATGGTAAAGAACTAGCTGCAATCAAAGAAAAAAATGCTCGACGTGAAGAGAGTATTGAAGGATTACGAAGTGAAATACTCGAAGAAGGTAAATCACGAATAAACGGGTATCTTTAAAAAAAGACATGATCATCTTCTTAGAAATTCAAGTTGAAATTATTTAGAAAAAATAATTGTATGGATATAAACGCAAAAATTAGGAAAAGATAAAAGATGGAAAGAAAAATAAAATATAAAGGGGCGGTAAGCGCATGTCCATGGAATGGTTTAACAGAGTATCTGGTGAGCTTCAAGATAATCTGAAATCGATTTGTGAAAAGTATGACCAGACCGGCCATATGACTATCGATCAGAGTGCAAAACATCCACGAATAGAATTTTTTGTCGATACTAATGATGACGAAAGAGATTACTTTTGCACGCTCCTCTTTGATCCGCATAACGAAGAGTTTTACGTAGAAAGTTTTGATTTGGATTTTGAACAGCCAGCAAGAATTATTCTTGCGGATATTGAGGATGTTATTGACGCTGTTCATGAAAGCTTTCATACCTTTATGAATGATGAGAGTGAAGTGTATTTTGTTGATGAGATTGATCATAAAGAGGATTACCTTTTAGAGGATGAAGAAGGAGAATTCTACATCGGTGAAGTTTTAGATGAGGAAGATACCCTTGAAGAAATTACAGTTGACTGGGAAACACCTGAAGTCACTGCATTCCAGATTGCGGATGAAGTTGAAGTAACCTATCAATTTGGGTTAGATAGCACAAACGGTAATGGAGTTCTCCGAAGGGTCAACCGAATCTGGACAGATGAAGCGGAGCTTTACGAAGATGAAAGTACTTTCACCTTTACAAAAGAAGAAGCAAGCACAATTATTGCCATGATTGCGAGCCATATGGATTCTATAACTGGATACAATGATCATTTAATTCAGTAGTGAAATTCTATCCTAACTACTTGTTCGATTAAACAATAAAACTAAAACAGGTATTAGGGTGTATTCCCTAATACCTGTTTTTAAATTTCTCTTCCACTACTTGGCATACTGTCTCGTCAAAACGATTCCATATGAATTGAGCAGTAGGTATTTAGTAACCCTAAACCCTTTAACGTTCCAGACTAGATTACGTATTAATGTATCCCAACTTATCTCTAAAAGTGGAGAAGGCATAGATGGATACCAGGCATTGATTTTTAAAATCCCATTGTAAATTCAAAATCGAACACAAATTTGGTTACTAATTATCCCAATGAGAATCGAAAAAGATTCATCTTCTTGTTTACAAACATACCGATGTTAATATCGCTAATCAACAATTGAATAAATACTATTTATAATGACAATAATAAGGAGAAAAATTTAAGGAGCTGCATGATGTTATTATTTAAATATTTCAAGGATGATTCTGGTGAATATTTAGGAATCAGAGGTGAATACGAATACTTTGTGTTCATTCCTGTTACTACCAATAAAAAAGAGATAGTTACTTTATTTGACTACGCTGAGGAAAAAATCGAAGCTCATTATTTAGAAAATGAAGAAGAAATTCATCAAATGAAAATATATATGATGGAAGATCCTCGTATAGTGAAAAGAATCCATGCAATTAAAAATTACCAAAAATATTATTCTATAAGCCATGATGAGTTTTTAGAGTCCTTTCCTGGTTGAACATGTAATTAAATACCTCAGATTTATTACTCAAATTAGCATTATTTTTAGTATTTCTATTTTTTATTAAGTTGTTATCAAAGATAGATTTATTATGAATAAATGACAATTAATAAACATCCACATAATACAAACAAACGCCTCTCGGTATATTTCAACCAGAGGCGTTTTTTATATTATTCAGAAGGACGTGTTGTTTGGTAAGAAAGTGAATCCCAAAACGATGTATCTTTCGATTCAATTGAACGGTCTGCAATTGCACGAACCGTCGCATCAAGAGTGGTAACGGTTTGTTTTATCAAATAGCCATTGCTCTTTTGACCTAACACATATGATTCGTATTCATGATCGGACATTCCGCGCATTTCGAATAAAAGTGTTGAAATACCGTATTCTACGGCAATACCGTTTCTGCTGATTGTTTCAGCAGAACCTCCGTTGTATTTCCCGAGGTGGCCCCAACCTTTTTCATCAATGGCATCAAACACAACTGCACCGAGTTGTTTGGATTTTTGTACAACTTCCGGATCAGCATTTGGAGTTGTAGGATAAAGGATGGACCCAGAAACAAGCTTACCGTCCCTTTCACTCATTGCTCCTTGATGATGAAGATCAATCATGTAATCAATATTATATTTAATCATAACATTATCATGCAGTGCTTTTGTTTCTGGTTGGATTTTAGTTATATGATCTCGGTTCAAGTCTACTTCCGCTGCATTATAGCGAGTTAAATTCCTATCTCCCTTTGCGATATAATCATCAAGAGAGAAGTCCACATCACCCATGGCGCCATCTGCATTCAACATAGGAACGATTAAGATATTCACCCCGTCTGTAACACCTTTCATCTTGTTTGAACCTAGATGCTTAATAAATTCAAGAGCACCTTCAGTTGTAAGCTGTTCATTTCCATGCTGCTGGGTTAAAAATAGAATCGTTGGATTTTCAGGGTTTTTCATATACTTCGCTAGATATAAATCCCTTCCCTTGATACTTTGGCCAATTACTTCAAGTTCCATATCCTGTTGTTTTACATCCTGTTTCTTTAGGTAATCCGCCATTTCATCATAAGTATGGAGTATCGAAGTGTTAATCGTTTCATTCCCTCCATAAGTAGGACCATTTCCTACCGCGTTAGCAACGGGAGAACTGAAGGGCGATACGCTGAGCATCATCGCTCCAGCAATGGATAAAGTAAGTACGGTTTTCTTCATTCAATTTCCTCCTTAGTTTTCATCATATTGAATTATCAAAATATTGATAGATTAGTTGGATGGTTTATTTGATGTAAGCGGAATATTATCGTAATCTTCCGGATTCAATGTTTCAACTGAACCATCAGCTACCGCTTCGATAATTCCAGTAAGGCCACGTTCTACTGATTTTACAAGTTGCCCTTTTTCTTTATGCCCCATCATTTGAGTCTGTCCTCTTACTTCAAAAAGAACGGTTCCGCTGCCATTTAATGCATAACTACCAAGCGCGGTTCCTGGAAGGTCAAGTCCTTGGGAATAAAGAGAGATATTTGTGAATTTAGAGTTACCGTAAGATTGTAGTTCATTGTAAGCCGCAACATTTAATTGTCTTGAATAATCGTACCTATAGTTTTTCGCATATTCGGCGTATTTAGCACCTTCCGACGTATTTGGATCCGGAACAAACTGTGCGGATAAAGAAAGTGTTACTTCGTCAGCTGTACCTTCCACATAATACATGCCTTGGTGATGAAGATCTACGAAGACATCTACATTTCCATATTCATCTTTTAGTGATTTGTATACATCACGAGCAGTCTGTGATTCTGGTGTAATGAACCAACCTGGCGTATTAGAAGCACCAGGAAAGTCTTGTGCTTCAGGCACATAATTTAGATTCGGATTGAAGTCACGATTTACGTCAAAACCAGGATTTTCCCCATAGTTATAACTTTGGCTGATGCCTCGGTCCAAATAGTTCCATGAAGGTGTCGCACCAGTCAGTTGTGGAAATTTGTCTAGCACTTCATCCCATGTCATACTGTTTCTACGTTTATCACCCTCAGAGGCATCTGGATTCATCATCGGCATAAAAACAAGTGTCAATTCCTCACGTATTTCTTGTGCTTGTTTCGAGTTTGTTGAAAGATTTTGCAATAAATTCAGGAGTGCTACCGTACCTGTTTTTTCGTTCCCATGAATTTCACTTTGAACAAGAATAACTTTGTCCCCAGTGCCGACCGTTGCTGTGTAAATATCCAAGCCATTGTGTGACTTGCCAGCTACTTCCACTTGAACAAGTCCTTTGCTACTAGCTTCAATTTGGCTAAGCGTTTTTTGTAATTCACTGTAGCTGATAAATCCTGAAATGGAATTATCGTGATGATGTGTTTCTGATTTACTAACCGCCTCAGACGCATATGCGGGTAAAGTCAAGAACGTACATAAACCTAAAATACCAATTGTACTAGCCCATTTATTCTTCACAATATCCACTCCTTTTGAATTGAATTCATCCTCATTAATCTTAGTACTTTATTCATCCCCCTTATTTCTATTTTTTGTCATTGATTCGGAGACAGCATAACAAATAATATTAGTGGAGTAAATGTTATTTGAATATTCAGTTCTTTTGTAATATGGATTTATAATCCAATTACAAATAGATATATCAAAAGGTATAGCAATAGCTATATATTTCGACCCACTAAATTGTTTCATTCGTAGGTCGAAATATTTAGTCGTTAGAACTACGCTAATAAGTGCAAAATAGCACTTATTGCATGAACTTAAGAACACATCTTTTGAAGGGTTTTTAATAAATGGGGGATGAAATTTAAATATCTAGTATCAAACCAAAACCAAATGATTTTCAGCTGATATTGTAGATATGCTCAATAAAATAAATAGCATTGGAGGTTTATAAAATGGAATAATTGAAGAAGTCAAATTACGATTAAACGAGTATTTTTAAACGTACTAACGAAACCTTATAAAATAAAAATCAAAATTCTAATAATTATTGTCCCTTAAATAGATGCAACTCCTATACAATATCTCAACAATTCATACAAAAGACACCTTCAATCATACTAATAGCAGATTAAAGGTGTCATTTTTATTAATACAATTATAGTGAATAATATAAGGGGATCCTAGGACGAGATATTTTAAACTTATTTTTTAACTCGAATGACAATTTTACCACGTGCATGATGTGTCTCACTTAGTGCATGTGCTTCTTTAAGACCTTTTTCATTAAAGTCAAAAGTTTCACCAATTATCGCTTTTAGTTTGCCTGATTCGTACATGTCAGCTAAGTGCTGTAATTGTTCACCTTTTGGTTCCAGCCAAACAAATCCAGCGTCCACTTGATATTTTTTCGACTCTTCTTCTATAGGTGGTTGCGCTATGGAAACTAGTTTGCCGTGTGGTTTTAATACTTTGTAGCTTTTTGTTTGAATCTCTCCACCCATTGAATCTAACACGATATCAAAGTCATGAAGAATCTCACTAAAATCTTCATTTTTATAATCGATGACTCTATCTGCACCTAACGACTTTACAAACTCTTCATTTTTGCCACTAGCTGTCGTTGCCACGTAAGCGCCGAATGATTTGGCAATTTGAATAGCAAAGTTTCCAACGCCACCTGCTCCTGCATGAATTAAGACTTTATCATCTTTTTTAATTCCGCTAAAATCAACTAAACACTGCCATGCAGTTAGACCTGCTAATGGGATGGCTGCCGCCTCATCAAAACTCATAGAAGCTGGCATATGAGCTAGTAAGTTTTCCTCTACCGCAACATATTCAGCATAAGTACCTTGTCTCGTAGTTGCGGGTCTAGCGAATACTCGGTCACCTACTTCAAAATTAGAAACATTCTTCCCCTTTTCGACAATGATACCTGCTGCATCCCAACCAAGAATAATTGGAAATTCAAAAGGAAGCATCTCCTTCAAATAACCTGCACGCAGTTTCCAATCAATCGGATTAATCGATGTAGTATGAATTTCAAGAAGCACTTGATCATCTTGAATAATCGGTTGTGCGATTTCTCTTTCTTGGAGCACTTCTTTATCACCGTATTGATCTATAACAATTGCTTTCATATATATAACCTCCAGTTAATTTTTAGTAAGCTTTTTATTTCTTTACTTCTTTACCTTCATAAACTTTTACATCTAAAGGACGTGCTAAATATTGTGAAGCCTTACCGACAAAGGAAATGTAGTGATCGCTTTTGTTATGGCTCTTTACACCTGCTAAATCTGTCCAAACTTCAACCATCGTATACACATATTCTTTTTCTGTATCTTTCATTAAATCATAAGAAACGTTAGCACTTTCTCCTCTAGAACCTGTAATTAATAGGCGAATTTCTTCTAAAAAGGCTTGTTCTTTTTCTGTTTGTAAATGAAATTCAGCGTGAATAATAATCATCGTATATGATCCTCTTTTCTATAGGTTGTTGGTTTAGTTCACTTTACTTCCACTCAGTAATAGAATCAATTGGCAGACGGACAGATTGATATCCCATATCTTTCGCTTTACCCATTGATATAAGCATAACCGGATAGTATCGCTCTTTATCCATGTCAAAAGCTTCTGCTATTTTGTCTTTTTCATAGCCACCGATTGGATTCGTATCATAGCCGTAAGCTCGTGCCGCTAGCATCAACTGCATAGAAACTAAACCAGCATCGATTAAATTCATATCCTTTAGTTGTTCTGGTGTCATAGTGCTAATTAATCCTTTAATTGCTGGTAGCTGCATATCTCTTACTTCAGCTGACATATGCCCTTCAGCCACTGCTTGTCCATAAATTTCATCTGCATAGTCTAGGCTATTCATATCTGCAAATACAGCAATTACTGCAGCAGACGTTTCTACTTGAGTTTGATTGAATTTTGCCAAGGGAGCTAATGTAGCTTTTCCTTGTGGGCTGTCAATGACAACAAAACGCCATGGTTGTAGATTTACAGAAGAAGGAGCAAGAGTGGCTTTTGTTAAAATTTCAGTCATTTCTTGTCGACTGATTTTTACGGTTGGGTCATAATTCCGAATAGATCGGCGTCCTGTTACGATTTCATTAAAGTCATTTATTAGTGTTTGGTTCATTTTTCATTCTCCTTTATATCTACTTTCATTTGGTTGATTACATGTAGCATTTATTAAGTAATTATCTAGTCGTTCGGATCAATATTCTTAACATTGTCTTGTATACGAATAAGCATTTCCAATAGGATTGAACGTTCCTCTTCCCCAAAGCCTGCTAATACTTTAGAAATGAATCGTTGTTTCTCATCCTGATAAGAAGCGATTCTTTCACGCCCTTCATCTGTAAGACGAACAAACGTAAATCGATTATCAGCGGGATTTTTGCGTCTCGTAACCATTCCCTTTTCTTCTAGCTGCTTTAAATGTCTAGTTACAGCTGCATGATCTATGTTCACTTCTTTTTGTAATGCTGTCTGACTAATTTCTTCCATTTCAAAAAGCTTGTTCAAAAGATCTAACCGAGACTGACTAATGCCTGTACAGCGCTCAAACTTAGGACTCATTTGCTTACTTATTTCATATAATCGATAGACAATTTTTTCTTCTTTAGGACATGAGTTAGACAAAATATTGACCTTCTCTCAGGTAATTGATAGGTCAACCATTGACCCGTCAATTAATATATATCACTGGATCTAATAAATCAACTAATTGAATCGAGGGTATATTACTATATTTTTCACCCTGTGTAAGCTGGATCATGACCATGACGTTTTTAATGTATTTATGCATAAGAACCCCCACATTAATTGTTAGAATTAATGTGGGGGTTCTTTATTTATAGGTAATCACTTTCAACATTGGGGCATGTATGATACCTTATGGATTCTTTGATTTAAACCTACTTTCACTTTTATACAAAAAAAGAATTCAGAGGCTTATTGGTTAGTAGATTCCTAACTTCATATTTGATTATTTAGTATTATGACCAAGAACTTCTTCCCAGTTAATCGTGCCATCTTTCACTTGTTGACGCAGTTCTTTCGTCATCGAATCTTTTGGTGCGCCACCACTTGGCCAATCTCCAGCATGATCTCCCCATTCAGGGCGATCTTGAGAGAGAACGAAGGCAGCAAGATTACTTGCCTCCTGGTCAGTCAAGGATTTCTCCTGACCTTTAGGCATATTATTTTGAATATATCCTGCCATTCTTGAGAATCGAGCTATACCTGCACCGTCATTAAATGAACCTTCACCCCATAGAGCGGGTCCAGTATTAGCTCCAGTACCTGCACCATCCTGAGCGTGGCAAGCAATACACGATTGTTGGAACATCGTTTCTCCAGCAGCTACATCTGGAATTGGCACTTCTTTCATGTCATTCTTCCCAAGCCATGGAAGCTCAGCTCCAACGGGAATTCCTTCTGAAATGTATTTGAAATAAGCCACCATTGCATCCAAATCTTCGTCATCTTCAGCAAAAGCTTTACCATTCATGCTTCTTACCATACACCCATTAATACGTTCTTCTATCGTCACGATTTCGCCATTACGTGAAATATAATTCGGGTATTTCGCAGCTACTCCCACTAAAGGAGAAGAGTTTTGATCTAACCCAGCACCAGCATGACAGCTAGAACATGATAATTCGTTCACACGCTGTTGACCATCTTCTGCCGATGCAGTATCGCCTCGTAACTGGTTTGATGTATCGTCCACCAACTCATGTCCTCTTAAAATTGCTTCACCCTGAGGTCCATCAGGAACATTCTCAAGTGAAGGTGGATTAAAAGTAGCTTCTGAGGCTAATTCACCAGACACAGTTTGCTGCACATTTTTAGTGGAGTTATTATCTGCTCTCTCTTTTTCATCCCCTAACTTATTACCTAAAGCACCAATAAAAATGAGTAATAAAATAAATAAAAAGCCCATTGTCAAAGATAAACCTCTACTCATACGTTGCACTTCCCCTCTCATGCCAATTCATTCACATTAACAACAGAATTGATTATTATGTCCTTTACTTTCTCCTAAATTATATACCCCTTACCCTATTTAATAAAGCTTCTATTTACCCTAAACCTTAAAGAATTTCAAATTTTTTGAAGTTTTCCGTATTGCATTTTGCCTAAGTAGTTTCTTTCTATAACGATCAAACGTCGATCTGCATAGATTTTGCATACTTATTGGGTATACTCTTGTCATTAGCTAAAGGAGTGACTTATTGATGAAAAATACTTATAGAAAAATACTACTGGTTCCAACTCTAGTGCTAGCGCTAACTGCTTGCTCAGATTCATCTTCTGAAAAAGATGAAATGGATGACATGAATCAAGAAAATATGGATATGGAATCTGGTTCTGAAGAAAATATGGATATGAATCACTCCGGATCAGGTAAAGTTCCTGAAAATTTGAAGGTGGAAGAAAACCCAACTTTTGAAGTGGGAAGCCAAGCGATTATCGAAGCAGATCACATGGAGGGTATGAAGGGTGCTGAAGCAACAATTGTTCTTGCCGTTGATACTACAGCCTATACTGTATCGTATACCCCGACAACAGGTGGAGAAAAAGTGACCAATCACAAATGGGTTATTCATGAAGAAGTTGAAGATTCCGGTGATGAACCATTGGAAGCTGGAACCGAAGTTATCCTTAATGCAGATCATATGGATGGAATGGATGGTACAAAGGCTGATATTGATTCAGCAGAACAAACGACTGTTTATATGATTGATTACACTTCGACTACTAGCGGAGAAGAAGTGACCAATCATAAATGGGTAACAGAAAGTGAACTATCAGCTAAATAAAGGACATAATAAAAATAGCTTATCCCTCTAATGGATAAGCTATTTTTATTTTGAATCTATACAGTTGATAGTTCTAGTTCACCAACTAGAACTCAATACCCTGTCAATTTTTCGATTATATATGAACTTTACATGCTCTTACTGTTTCATATCGGTTTTGACTTTGGCAAATCTCCGAAATCACCGCTATCCCATTGGCACCTGCTTCAAGTGTTTCATGTGTATTCTTAGTTGTGATTCCACCAATTGCGACAAGCGGAAAATCTCGATACAAGCTTCTCGCTATTCTTAAAAAAGTTAGACCAGCAGGAGCTTTCGCATCAGATTTCGACTGTGTTTCATAAATTGGTCCAATCCCCACATAGTCAGCACCACCTCTTACAGCCTGTTCCAACTCTTCGACTGTATGCACTGAAACTCCTACGATTCGTCCTTTAAATTTTTCGCGTATGTGCGTAAGTGTTACATCATCTTGTCCTACGTGAACGCCATCTGCTTTGAGTTTCAAGGCCAGCTCTACATCATCATTTACAATAAACGGCACGTTGTATCGTTTACACATCCCCTGGCATTGACGAGCAAATTGTTCAAGTACTTTTCCTGTTAATGCCCCTTCGCCTTTTTCACGAAGTTGGAAAATTGTTATACCTGCTTTTAATGCATCTTCCAACACATGTAATGGCTCTTCTATGCAGTTCGGTGTTCCCATGATGAAATAGCACGCTAGATCGTTACGCTTCAATGATGTTCACCTCACATACACCTTTTGCTAGTTTATAGGCAAAATGGTTTGTCGGCCCATGTCCATGCCCTATGTTTAACGGGGTTTCAATAGCTAGCTGGACAAACTTTTTAGCTTCAATGATTGCTTCTTTTAAAGACCAACCTTGTCCTAAAAATGCAGTAAGTGCTGCGGAGTAAGTACAACCTGTTCCATGCGTATGTTTCGTTTCTATACGGGCAGATGTCATTTTAAAAGTTGTACCATCCGCAAAAAATACTCTATCTGTTGCAGTTCCTTGTTCATCTAAGTGGCCACCCTTCATAACCACGCACTTTACACCCATTGCTACTATCTTTTCAGCCGCTTTTTGTATATCCATTTCTGACTTAATCTCAACGCCACTAATCACTTCAGCTTCTGGAATATTCGGAGTTAACACCGTTGCAAGTGGTAAAAGCTTTGTCGTTAATGCTTCTACTGCTTTATGTTGTAACAAGCTTGCTCCTCCTTTTGCAATCATCACAGGGTCAACGACAAGCAAAACATCTTTTTGGCGTAAGCTATTCACTACTTCATCAATAATTGGGGCTGAAAAAAGCATACCGGTCTTGACTGCCTTTATGGGTAAGTCCTGAAAGACAACTTCGATTTGATGTTTAACAAAGTCTGCAGATGCAGGGAAAACTCCCTCTACACTAAGTGTATTCTGAGCTGTTAACGCAGTAATCACTGATGTACCGAACACTCCAAGCTCTTGAAATGTCTTTAAATCAGCCTGTATCCCAGCACCTCCACTACTATCTGAGCCAGCTATGGTCATCACGATATTCAATTATTTTCACCTCTAGAAAATTGATGTAAAGAATTTAAGACTTCTATTTGAAATGAGCCAAGAAGTGGAGATAGAACCGCTTGTTCTGACACCTTTTTATAAACTTGTAGTACATCACGTAAGTTTAAAAGAGGTTCTCCTTCTAAAGTTAAGACTGCTGCACAAATTGCACTTAGTAAACAACCTGTTCCTGTTACCTCGGTCATCTGAATGTGACCACCAGTTACCCAGAATCCATTGTCACCATCAGTAACATAATCAGAAGCTCCTGTGACCACCACTATACAGTTCCATTTTTTGGCTACATGCGTGGCAACGGTTGCAATGTCCATCTCACCTTCTCCACTGTCCACGCCTTTTATCTCCCATGAAACACCTGCTATGGTAGCAAGTTCACCCACATTACAGCGCAGTAAATCGAATCGAACACTTTCTAATAGTTCATTTACTACTTGTTGACGAAACTTAGTCGCCCCAACTCCTACTGGATCTAATACAACAGGTGTTCCAAGCTTATTCGCTTTTTTCCCTGCTAGTAACATCGCTTCTTTCGTTCTTATATTGATCGTGCCAATATTAATTAAAAGAGCATTTGCAATCGCGACCATTTCTTCTACTTCTGTAACTTCATCAGCCATGACAGGTGACGCACCAATTGCAAGTAACCCATTCGCTGTAAAGTTCGCCACGACATAGTTCGTCATGCAATGTACGAGAGGCTTTTTTTTACGAATTTGTTTAATAGGCATAGTTCTTTACCTCATCTTGCCAGTTTTCATGTGTCCAAGGCATTTCCCAAAATTTCCACTCGTAGTAGCAACTTTTTTCAAAATGAGCTTTGAACACAGTTTGTTTACCTGGATTTGCTTCTGCGTAACGATTCATCATCGTCTTTTGCACCTCGATTTTTTCTTTATAATCCGGTGCACTATACATCGCAATCCATTCTTCATATAGCTTAACGCCTGGTTTTGCGTCTTTATACTTCTCCCCAATTTCTTGATATAACCATGGACAAGGGAACATGGCAGCAAACGCCTCTTCTACATCTCCGTTATTTGCAGCATTGTACATATGTGATACGTAGTTATAAGCCGCTGGAGCCGGTTTAAAATTTGCTTCCTTTTGTTCAGTTATACCTAGCTCTTTAAAAACCGTTCGATGCAAATCAAGCTCAGCCTCATTGATATGACGAGCCGTTTCTAAAAAGTAAGCAATATCTTCGTTCGTTTCAGCCTTTGTTGCTGCAATTGCTAGCACCTTCGTGTAGTGCTTTAAATAATAAGCGTCTTGCATAATGTAAAACTTAAACTTATCAAGTGGCAGTGTCCCATCGACAAGTCCTTTTACAAATGGATGATTAAAACTTGCTTGCCAATAAAGATCAGTTTCTTTTCGTACTTCTTCACAAAATGTCATCATAAGTCCTCCTTTTTCGGATGGACGCAAGTGCAAAAAACGCTCCTTTGCACGTGGCAAAAGAGCGTTGTAAATGAAACATTGCTCCCTACGTCAGTGTTAACTGTCAGGTTCCAAGGGTCAGGTTTTACCTTCTCAACTAAATAGTCCCCCCGCAATTAAAATATTGAATTAGCAAACAAAAAAGCCCTCCTAAATGGAGAGCTTTAGCACAAAAGAAATACGTCGAAACGCTATGTACTCTGCTCCCTACGTTCGTCTTAACGAACAGGTTCAAAGGGTCAGGTTTTAACCTTCTCAACGCAAATGCGTTCCCCTGCAACTATTTTAATTAATTTCATACTAGCATAATAGAGTGAAAGCGTAAAATGGAAAAGTAACATTTATCAAGTAGATTATGCTTAAATTCTTTTATTTTTAAATATATTTGTCGAAACATTTCCTTTCAATTTACATAGACTTTAGAAAGGAGTGAATTGTTCGTATGCCAATGTTTAATAATGAGCGATTTATTAAAGCTGTCAACATACCTAACCCATTATATCAATCTTTACAGGGGAGATATTTTGTTGGACAAACTGAAACGATTCGTTTCGGAAAAGGAAAAAATGCTTGGGGAGGCTTAATTAACCCCTCTAATTCAGATGTGAATTTATTTGTAAATGCATTTACCGTTACCAACCATTCTAATCAACCTTTTATAGCTGAAATTTGGTTTAATCCAAAACCTCCTGGAAAATCAATGATTTCGGATAAGGTAACACCTGCAAATACAACTCTTTCTCCACTTCCAAAGCCTGAAGTAAATATCGCTTTTGCAGAACTTGTTGAAGGATTTCCGAAGAGAGGGATAAATTCATTTAAGCGAATTGTATCTCCAAAAAGTACTTTGACGAGTGATGAAGATGGAAAATTCATTTTTTCATCAGGCGATTCATTTATTATTTTTTTAGTTTCACCAGATAATGAAATTGTTAAGGCAGATGTTGCATTCGGGTGGTTTGAAATAAGGGAATAGCAACATAAAAAAACTAATAGATTAACTTAGTTATTGTCTTATTGAACTAAAGCATGCTTATATCTTGTATAAATATCTTGGATTTTGTACTTGTGGATGTATGGTTTACTTTATCGTTTCAATTAATGTTTTACTAACAGGTACTTTAGTAAAACAAAACAGTCAAAAAAAATGAGCTTGGAGATACATTTCCAAGCTCACTTAAATAAACCAATAACTTTAACATAGCCTTTTATAATAATGTAATTAATGATTTTACATACTTATTTACTAATGCTTCTTTGTCTTCATCATTTAACTTGTAATAAGGACGCTCGTTAGGAATGATAATATGACTCAGAAAAATTCCTACTAGCTGTCTGGCACATAATTCAGTGTCAGCCTTCTGATTTTTTTGAGTAAAATGGTGATCTAATGCTTTTTTTAACTGTGCATGAATAATCACAGGGAAATCAATATCGGAACTCAAATTGCCTTTCAAACTTTCCGAGATAAGCATCTTAACTAAAGACGCATTTTTGGAAAGTGTCTTCAAGCGATTATCAATTGTTCCTTTAAGAAATTCTTCTGTATTTTCATGATCAGCTAGTTGCATCACCTTGGAATTAAATTGTTTTTCAAGTACATTTTTAATAACTGTTTTAAATAAATTTTGCTTAGTAGAAAACTTCCGAAACAAAGTAACTTCTGCAACGTCTGCTTCTTTGGAAATTTCCTGTGTGGTTGCCTGAAGCCCTTTATTGATGAAAATCTTTACAGCTGCTTGCAAAATTTGTTCAGTTTTATCTTTAATTGACTTCATCCCCCTAATTTACCAGTGTATCCTTTTCTATTCTAGGTTTTGTTTTTACAAAACGATCTAAAATAATCAAGACAGCTGGCATCACGACAATTGTACTGAATAAAGCTAGTGAAATATTGATTAGGGTCATCATACCAAAATTACTCAAGATGACAAAATCTGATACAAGCAAAGCACTAAAGCCACCAATAGTTGTAATGGCTGATGCGAAAATTGATTTTCCAGTTTTTTGGTTTGCTATTCTGATAGCATCGATGCTTGAACTCCCATTTTCACGTTCTTCATAAAATCTTTCCATGATTAAAATGGTGAATTCTGTTCCAATCCCTATAATCAATGCACCTAGCGTCGCCGTTAGAGGTGTATAGCTTATTTCAGCTAAATACATCACGGCTCCTGACCAACCAATGATTAAAGTAATCGGTAACAAAGGAATCAAAGCCTTAATCGGGTGTCGGTAAACTGCAAGTAAACCTAAAAATACAAGGGCCATGCCTAGCAAAGTCATTTTGTATCGCCCAGTTGTCAATCCAGAAACCATTTCGACATCTAACACAGATTTTCCTGTTACCATAGTTTCCATATTATCTGGCTGGTTATCGATAAGGTACTGATTCAAATCATCAATAAAGTTTTTCAACGGCTCAGCTTCCAGATGTTTTATTCCGACAGTGATTACGCCTTTCGTGCCAGACTCGTTAATAAGTAACTTCTGTTGTTGATCTGGAATATCATCCATTAATCCTTCTAACTCTGAGCCTGTTGGGATTTCCCCATCATTCAATTTTTTTAACACTTCTGTAATTGAATTTGACTTAACCACCACTTGTGAAAACTCTTTTTCAATCTCAATTGTTGTTGCATCTACCCAGTTAAGAGAACTTGAGGACAAGATATCCTTACCCTCAAACACGATAGAAACTTGATCGGTTGTACCAACAATATCTCTTAATTTATGAATATCTTTCAGGACTTGGGTATCCTGCGGCATAAATGTCTCGACATCAGTCTCTGCCTTAGCGTCTAAATCGACCCATATCCCAAAACCAGCTGTAATGATGGCTATGAGAATTATCCACCATCTGAGAGCAACCACTTTTTTAGTAATTCCATCAAGAAAATTTTCAATTCGGGAAGATTTAACTGTCTTTTTCGAGCGTTTAATAGAAGCTTCACTTGAGAAAAAGTAATCCCTTGTAAAAAGGAGTGGTATCAATATGAAAACACCGACAATGAAACTAATAATCATACCAATAGTTAACATTTTTCCGAAGTCTTGAATCATAGGGACGGGTGATGTGTATAGAGAAATAAAACCTAGTGAAGTTGCTATTAAAGCTGTCAAGACTGCTGGTACCATTTTCGTAACGGTACGATATAAACTTTTATGTGCGCGACTATTAAATTTTTTATTCAGCTTCATAATGATCCTCACCTTCTTCCATTTCTTCGGTATATCGACTCTGAAATTGGATGGCATAGTCAATACCTAAACCGATCAGAATAGGAAATACTGCCATCGACACCATGGTAATCGGGATGCTAACCCAGCCCATAATTCCAATTGTTCCAATTATTGCTATCAGTACTATCCCTAAAGGTAAAATGCGCCATCTAGTTTTAAACGTAATCATTAATACAATAATCATTGCGATGAGAGCAAGCATCATCATTTTTTTCATACTATCCTTCATGGAAGATTCAATTTCCCCGTCCAGTACCGGCTTTCCAGATACAAACGTTTCTGTCGTTGTTAATGAATGCTGATTAAGATAAGAGTTAATCGATTCTACTACCTCACTTTTGTCGACATCACTTACTTCTCCTTTGAATTTAATTGACATCATCATGTATCTGTCATCCATAACCAGCTCATTGAACATATCTTTTAGTTGCCCTTCGTCATCGTAAATCATATAATCAAGGGTTTTTTGCGTTTCAGGTAGTCCTGGGGAAAGGGTATCAGAATATTTTTGCATATTGTTCATATTCTCACTGATAGATTCCAACCGACTTCCCATTTCCTTTAATCCTGAACCCAGTTCCTTTAATTCAACTTGCTGTTGTATTTGTTTTCCTTGCCCTGACGTCATATCGTCTGTCGTTTGAAGTGCTGGGGGTTTGGATTCAATTTGTTTCAATTGTTCAGAAAGTTGGATCAACTTTTGACTGTATCCCTTCAATTGGATGATTTGTTCTTTTACTTGAGGGTTATCAGTTGGCATAGAAGATGCCGTTCTATCAATGGCTATTCCGAATTGTTTGATTTGCTCTTCATATGAGGCCTCTGTGCCTTTTTGCTGCGACTCATTACCCGATTCTGTTTTTATAATGAGGTTATCTCCAATATTATTTAACTTTCCACTCATTTCATCAAGACCATTGATGACCTCTGACAAACCTTCCTGATACTTTACAGACTGTTTTTCGGCCATCTGATTTAGGAGCATCACAGGGCTGATGATGCTGTAAATATTTTCATTTATTCCAAGTTGTTTTTCCACCCCCTCCATATGCTTGAGATTATCTATGGTAAGTAAGGATTTCTGATCTTCACTCTCGTACATGACGATGATCGATTCACCACCAAACTCTTTTTCTAAGGAAAGATTGTCTTGATATACATCAGATTCACTGCTGACTAAAGTATCATTACCGGTTGCCATTTCTACATTTCGTGCTCCTACTGCTAAAACCACGATAAGTAAAACAGTGAAGAGGATCGTTTTTAATGGTTTATTCTTTAATAACCGGGACAATTGTTTAAGGATGAACATAATTATTAGCTCCTTTTCATAATTCATTCTATGTTAGTGTGTACTAACATACATTAATTCATTTATAAGTTTTATGCAAGTAGTAAGTTTGGATTTAGATGCTTCTAGATGAATAGGCATCAATCCCACTAATTTGTTTCATACAGTGACTAGTAGAATTTATATAATTTTAAAGATTCGTGTCTTATACACAAAAAAATCCATCAACGCATTGGTTGATGGATTTCATTATTATTTAAGCAATCGTAGTTGTTTCTTGACTGGTGATGTATGCCTTATTTAATCGTATCAATAAAATGTTTTAAGATCCTAGCAGTTAATCCCCAAATCGTATACTGCTTATACTCATAAAACCATTCCTCCATAGCATGGGATTTCCATTGATACTGATCACCATTTGCAATTTTATCGTAAGGAAAATCGTGTGATGGCTGTGCTTGAACGGGGACCATATGCTTATAAGGTTGATGATTTAACAGCCACTGGACCGGTACCGTGAATACTTTTTCCACTTCTGCTTTGTTGAGGTTATAAGTATGATGATTATCAATAGTCGCTATAAATGGGTAGATAACAAATGATGAGGTGGGAATAAATGCGCTCATTTGTCCCAAAACATGGATGGCTGATGGATCAATGCCTAACTCTTCATGGGTTTCACGGACGGCTGCATCCAAAGGTGTTGCATCTGTTGGATCTATTTTTCCACCTGGAAAACTAATATCCCCTGGTTGATGTCTCATTGTCAGTGAACGAACTTCAAAAAGGATATGCCATTCATTATTTACTTGAACAAGCGGAATTAGAACCGCAGAACGCATCGCAGTCTCTTCGCCGATAAAAAGTGGCTGATTTTGATTTAACCCATTTTTAATCTTTTCTAAAAACATAGAATCTCTCCTAGATGCATAGTGTTATATCCTCCTATATTACCATGAATGAATTCTTGTCATGAAATAAGAATGTTTCTATTTCAAATTGAAGCTGGATCCAAGAAGCAGGGAATTTAGTCTAGGTATAGCAACGCTAGTTAGAAAAATGTAATCTAGCTCACTCTTATCTACCTATAGTTGATACACCTTTTCACCTTTGGTATAATATAATTAGATAATGAGTACATTAAAAAAAGACCGTTTGGTGGTCAAAACACCAAACGATCAATATAATAGCAGGCTCCCTTCAAGGGGATTGTCTAAATGAGAGTAATAACCCATCTGAGCTCGAACTCAAGGATGGGTTATTTTTTATGGTTAAATGAAAGGATCAATACAATCAATGTCGTAAAAGTTACCGCAAACATCAAAGCTTCGAATACTGACATGGCACCACACCCCTTTCGGACGGGAGTGATTCAACCACCCTTAAGTAACCCATTCTATTATTCTTATATCATACCACACATACGTTCGTATTTTTAGTTTTAAATTGAGTGATTAGTAAACATCAAAAATATGTTGGACAACTATACTGTCAAGTTTAAGTAGAAGTAATTATTGTCAAAGCTTCCATCAATACTCTACCGTTTCCGTTTCTAGAGTCGCTTTGGAACGACAATCCCTTCCAAGTAATTAAGAGAAGTTAATGATTCAATTCCGTTAATATCACTGATCCACTATATTCCCCAATTATAATTATTTGAGAATGTTCCATTTTAAAAGTTTCGCTAATTCTTCAACGCCGTTAGCAATATGAGTCGGGTTTTCTTGACTCAACTCCTCCAATGAACCAAAGCCGTAAGTTACTCCAATAGAGTCGATACCAGTATTATTTGCACCTATAAGATCGTGTTTACGATCGCCAATCATAATAAAATCCTCTTTCTTATAATCTTTATACCGATCGAATATGTATTGAATGATTTCTGTTTTTGATGTTCGAGTTCCATCTAGATTACTACCTACAACTAGTTCAAAATATTGGTCAATCTTAAAATATTTTAAAATTTGTTCCGCAAACACAGTAGCCTTGGAAGTAGCTACAACTAAGATTATTTGCTGCTGCTTTAAGGTTTCTAATAGTCGAGGAATTTGTAGATATAACTTATTTTCAAACATCCCCTTTGCTATGAATCTTTCTCTATAATAGCCAACTGCCTTTTTTACATTTTCCTCATCGAAAGAATAAAAATCAGCAAATGAATCTTGCAAAGGTGGACCAATAAAGGATTCTAGTTTGTTTAGATCTGGTTCAGCAATATCCATTTTTCGCAGAGCATATTGTACAGATTTAGTTATTCCAACTTTAGGGTCTGAAAGAGTCCCATCTAGATCAAATAATATAATTTTATATTTCTTCAATTTCAGCTTCCTCTCAACATCAATTTTTACGCACATCTCTAATTTAATAAAAAAACTACCCTGTAAAGGCAGCTAATTCTTCCACTAAAATACATATCATCTTGAAATAATTAATACACCACCACAGTGAGATTCAGAATGAAATTCACATGTACATATGTTTTTTAGTGATGCGTTTATCTCTTCAAATACAAAATAAAATTCATCATTATCCCAATACTGAATACTAGTATTTCTGCATATTTCAAGTTTCTTTCTTGTTTGGAAAGCAATATCCCCAATTATAATTTTTCCATTATCAGCAAGTAAAGGTAGTAAACTCTTGACGAAAATGACTTTATCTTCATCAGCCAAATGGTGTAATGTATATGTGCTTATGATAGAGTCATACTTTTTTTCTTTAACATAATAAGGTAAACCATTTGAAATATCCCACTCTATTAAATTTGCCATTGGCATTTTTTCTTGTGCGAAGCCAATCATCTTCTTGGAAAAGTCTAAGCCATCTATTTGATGACCATTTTCATATAGTTTACTGGTTAAAATCCCTGTTCCGAACCCTATATCTAAAACCTTTGACTGCTGCTTTTGCATAGCTTCATTAAAAATAACATTTAAAATATTTTTGTATCCAGCAAAAGGATACAAATTATTCTCTTCACTTACTTGTACAGTTTTATCGTAATCATGTGCCCATAAGTCAAACCCTTGGTTGTTTAACACGCAAGTTCCTCCTATTAATTGATCAAACTATCGAACGTAGTTGAATTTAAGTATCCATTAAAATAAACAATCTCGAATAGTTGCTCATCATTTCTTCTTACCTTTTGAAGATTGCTAATTATTTTTTTTCATATAAATCCCACTTTTAATAGATACATGTAAATAATAACATAATTCCTTTCTTTATTTCAGAATAATTAAATAAGTTAAATATGAAGACCAGTTTTTTCTTTTTTGATAGAACAATTTCATTTAATTGAAATTTTACAATGTAAATGTTATAAATTATTGACGAGTATTTTTTTCATCATGATTTAATATAGTAATTTATAACTATAATTATATGGAGGTATTATCATGGAAAAGCACTCATTTCAACTATCATTAGATTGGAAAGGCCCTCGCACTGGTGTAGGGCAATTAGAAACAAAAACGTTAAAAACTCAAGTATCTGTTCCAAGTGAATTAAAAGGTCCTGGAATCGGAACTAATCCAGAGGAAATGTTATTAGCAGCTGCAGCTACTTGTTATACAGCTACGTTAGCGGCAATGTTAGGATTCAATAAAATTGAACAAGTTGCTTTAACGGTTAAATCAGAAGCAATTGTAGCAGTTGCGCAAAGCGGAGCTCTAACGTATGAAAAAATCATTCACCGTCCACATATTGTATTAGCAGCTGGCACGATAGAGCGTACTCTTTCGTTAGTAGAACGTATCGCAAAAAAAGCAGAAACAGCTTGTATGATTAGTAAAGCGCTTGCTGGAAACGTTGAATTGGAATTAGATATTAAAATTACATTAGATGAATAAATTAAAACAGCCCGTCCGAGATAATGGACAGGCTGTTTTTTCACAAAAAATAGTTTTAATTATAAGCGCGAGTTGTTGAAGATTTTTAGCTATTCTTGATTGTCCCATCCTACAACCAGGCGTCCTCTGTTAATTCATTCCATTATAAAGTGAAATTTTTAGCGTGAATTATTAAGCCGCAAACCCACTGTTTCTCCAATCCGTTCCCTGCTTCCCTGCATATCAAAAATAAAGGAATTGCCAACCCCCATTACGTTTTACTCATTAGTTTAAGTCATCCTCCATATGAATCCTTTTTTTAAGATTCCATCGTTTAATAAAGTTTTGCCTTCTCAACACGAATGAATTGTAATCCTTTGTTCATGTTTAGTTCATCATCCAAAACTATACTCTAATTAGCAAGTAGAACTGGAGGAAGTTATATGAATATTGCATGGAAAGAGATCAAGAAAAGCAAAGTGCGTTTCATGATTTTAGGATCTATTATATTTTTAATTAGTTTTTTAACATTTATTATTTCTGGACTAGCGAATGGTTTATCTCAAGATAATGCAGCGATTATTAAAGATCTGCCAGAAGGGCAATTTTATATGAATACAAATGCAGAAGAAATTTTTAATGCTTCTAAGATTGATGGCAAACTTGAGGCTAACATCTTAAGTAACTATAAAGAGTCTGTAGCACTTTCCATACAAATGGGCTTTCTGAATGATCGTAATGGTAAACAACAAAGTGTTGCTTTTGTAACAACAACTGAATCCCATTTGTTCGAAGAGCTTAATAAAGGCGAAGTGATAGTAGATCAATCATTGGAAGATGAAGGAATGAAGATTGGAGATACGTTAACGAACAATCAACTCAGTGGCGAATTCAAAGTAATAGGTTTTGTAGACCAAAAGAAATTTAGTCATGCACCTGTAGCTTTTATCAATACGGATGATTACAAAGAGATGTATAAATTGAATGAGATGCAATTAATCTATATCCCAGGACAAGATGAAGCTCAATCATTCTCAGGACTTCAGTCATTTTCTACTAATGAATTTCTAAAAACAATTCCAAGCTACAGTGCGGAACAACTCTCATTAAATATGATTACTTGGTTTTTAGTAGTAATTAGTGGGATGTTATTTTCAATATTTTTCTACATGATGAATGTCCAAAAAATAGGGTTGTATGGAATATTAAAAGCTCTTGGCTTCAAAACTATTTCATTATTTGTCATGATGTGGTACCAAATGATTTTTATTACCCTGATTTCTCTAGGTATATCTATTATTTTAAGCCAAGCATTTGCACTAATAACTCCTAAAGGGTTGCCTTTTGATTTATCTATTGGAACTAGTATTCAACTGTCTTTAATCTTTGGAGTTATTGGATTTGTTGGGGCTACAATTTCTGGGATTCAAATTAAACAAGTTGAACCTATTCAAGCAATTCAACAAGGAGAGGGTTAATATGACCATATTTCAAATTAATGATGTTAAAAAAACATTTAATAACGGAGAAGTAAAAGAGCAAGTATTGAAAGGGATTAATCTAACTCTAAAAGAAGGGCAAATAACTGCATTAGTAGGTGCATCTGGATCAGGAAAGAGCACTATGCTTACTATAGCAGCAGGACTTCAACGTGCAACTGAAGGGCGAATTTTTTTTCAAGGGATAAATTTAAGTGAAATGACCCAAGAACAAATTAGAAAAATTAGAGCAAAGCAGTTTGGCTTCATATTTCAGTCCTCTCATCTTGTTCCGTTTCTTTCAGTTGAAGACCAACTTACACTCATGCTCGAAATCTCTGAAGTAAAGCTTAAAAAACAAGAACAAATAAAAGAAGTAGAAAAGTTACTCAAGTTGGTAGACATGTATCATCGCAAAGACGCTTTTCCAGCATCTTTATCAGGAGGAGAAAGGCAGAGAGTAGCCGTTGCTAGAGCGTTGATACACAAGCCAAAAATGTTATTTGCAGATGAGCCAACCGCAAGTTTAGATTCTAAAAGATCAATAGACATAATGAACTTAATTAAAGACTTAACTAAAACCATGAAAATTACAACGTTGATGGTAACACATGATGAAGAAATGCTGTTATATGCAGATAACATAGTTACCATGAGAGATGGTTTAATTAAGTAATTGTAAAATAATAAATGATAGATACTAGTTTCCATATGTCCAATTTTAGTTTGGCTTACGGAGCCTATTTTGATTAACTTCACTTGTGGTTATAATACTAACTATAGACTTGAAACATTCACATACCTAGGAACCACTTAAGCAATTAGAACCTGCTACTGTTTATATCATGAAAGGAAGAGAATATGACAAGAATTTTAGTAGTGGACGATGATCAAAACATGGTGAAATTTGTGCAAATTGAATTAAATCGCTATGGCTATGAAGTAGTCTCTGCATATTCTGGTAATGAGGCTCTCTTATTGATGAAAACACAAAAAGTAGATCTAGCCGTAATCGATATTATGATGCCTGGAATAAATGGATTTGAAGTTACAAAAGAACTTAAAAAGATTTACGAGATACCTGTTATTTTATTAACCGCAAAACATCAAATTGAGGACAAAGAAAAAGGATTTAAATCAGGTTCTGATGATTATATAGTAAAACCGTTTGAATTTAAGGAGTTACTCTTCCGAATTCAAGCCATTTTGAGAAGATATGATAAAAATCAGGATGCGATTATATGTATTGGCTCAATAAAAATTGATGGTAGAAGCTATGAAGTTCAGACTGCTAGCCAAACCCTGATGCTTCCTCTTAAAGAGTTCGAAGTTTTACGTCTCCTTGCTTCTCGACCTAAGTCTGTTTTCACCAGAGATCAAATTATTGAGAGTGTCTGGGGCATCAACTACGCAGGCGATGATCAAACCGTGAATGTTCATATTAAACGGATTCGTAATAGACTTTCAACATGGGCACCAGATCTTCAAATCACAACAGTACGGGGTGTTGGATATAAACTCGAGGAAGAAACATGACACACTCCCTTTATGTTAAGTTCATATGGTTTACCCTTTTAACTATGCTTATAAGTAGCGTGACTTCCTTTTATGTAATGAATACGTATTACCACCAATTTGTTAAAGAAGATAATGATGCCAAGAACGTAGCTATAGCAACTGAAATGGCGACATACTTGGAAGGTCTTGATTCTTCACAGCTTAGCCCAGCGTTAAAGATGTTAGGTGCATCAGGTTATCAACTTTATATTGAGGATGAAAATGGTATTGGTTTATTTTATGGAGGAGAGTACCGTGAAAAAATATTATCAAAGGATCTAATCTCTACTGTTATAGCTGGTGATGTATATCACGGTATGCTTAATTTCCCTCGAAAAACGTTTGTGACAGGTTTTTTTGCAAATGAATTGAAAAATTCCGTAGGTGTACCTTTGACAGTTGATGGCATAGAACATGCACTTTTTATTCGTCCAAACATCGACATGTTGTTTGGGGAACTTCGTCTTTTATTCGGAGGTCTTGGCATCGGTCTAATGCTGTTAAGTATTTTAGGGATGATCTTGGTAGCTAGAAAACTCATTCATCCTATCACTCACTTAACCAATGTAACCAAAAAAATGGCCATTGAATCTTTTGATGAACCAATAAATATCCATCGAAAAGATGAAATAGGTCAGTTAGCAGAAAGTTTTCAGCTTATGCGTGGTCAATTAAAAGAGCTACTAAAAAAGCGAAAAGAATTTGTGAACAACGTCTCTCATGATATTCAGTCTCCACTCCATAATATTCAAAGCTATCTTACATTATTAGATCAGCCCGACCTATCCAAAAAACAACAAACTGATTACCGAAATATTGTCCATATAGAGACTACTCGACTTTCCCAATTAACCAAGCAATTACTTTCATTAACTACTTTGGATGAAGTAACTAAACTTCAAGATTTAGAACCACTTTCTATTAATACACAATGGATAGAAACCATTAAAAGATTTCGATGGAAGTTAGAAGAAAAAGAAATGGGCCTCTCACATTCCTTAAAAGCTGACAATATAATGGGAAATGCGCCATTGCTTCAAACTGTGTGGGAGAACCTATTGAGTAATGCGATTAAATATAGCGAGCAGAATGGCAATATTTACATTGAAACATTTAACGATGATAACCAAATCACTATATCTATCCACGATGAGGGTATCGGAATGTCTGAAGAACAGCTAAATCAGGCATTCGATCGATTCTATCGGGTAGATAAAGCACGAAGTCGCAAAACAGAAGGAACGGGGCTAGGTCTCGCTATAGTAAAGAATATTATTCATTTGCATAAAGGTAGCATCACAGTTAAGACTGGACTTCAAGAAGGAACAACAATCAGTATTCACTTACCAAAAGAGTAACTTTTCATCCACTCCCCTGTTACTGTTGATATTTTACTATAAAAATTAAACAGTAACGGGTTGAACAGTTATTTGAATCCAGATTTTAACGCTCTTCAATCCCTTGTCATACAAAACCATCTGTATTATCCTTTTCCAAGTTCGCTAAACAGGTTCGATTAGCAAAAAGAGTACACTTTTATTGTGTACAAAATCGCAAAAAGCTGTAATGTTAAGGTAATCTTTAACCTGCCTATATATTTTATTCACCACGTATTTGCTAGATTATTATAAAAGGTACCCAATTCCCATCCCTCACATTGTCTAATGGAGCGATTTTAGTTTTAATTGCCGCAGTTGCAACATCCGTGTTCTTTGTATTTCAAAAAACATTGTTAACTCGTTACAATCCGATCGAATTGACAGCTTATTTTACTTGGGCAGGGACGCTTCCGTTTTTCTTTTTTTCGCCCGGACTTTTTACATCCATTCAAAACGCCACAATTGAAGCTCATTTATCTACCCTTTATGTCGGAATTTTTCCAGCTGCCATTGCTTATGTCACTTGGGCCATTGCCCTTTCTTTAGGTAATGCAAGTTCAGTAGCAAGTATGATGTACCTCGAACCGGCAGTTGCGATTTTGGTTGCATGGATTTGGCTAAGTGAATGGCCTACAACTCTTTCATTAATTGGAGGAATTATTGCACTCTCGGGTGTTCTCATCATAAATGTCCAAGGTAAAATCATTCTTCCTAAAAGTTGGACACGACAAATTTAATTGTCCTCTTTTTTCTTAGGGAGAAAAATACATAGGTGAATACATAATTTATATAAGGAGAATGAAAATGTTCGGCATTGTAAACTTTGAAATTTTTATTATGACCGCTATTCTTTTAAACCTAACCCCAGGATCCGACACCATGTACATAATAAGTAGAAGTATTTCTCAAGGAACAAAAACAGGTGTTTATTCTGCGCTCGGGATTACATCAGGGTCTATCATTCATACTTTGTTAGCAGCCTTTGGTTTATCTATCATCTTAATGAATTCTATTTTTCTATTTAATACCGTTAAAATAGTAGGTGCTGTATATTTAGCTTTTTTAGGCATCAAGATGATCCTAGCTAGAAAGACCACTGCTCCTGAACCAAAACAAGTTCAAGTAATGTTACATAGAAAGATATTTCTCCAAGGGATGATAGTCAACGTGACAAATCCTAAAGTGGCACTATTCTTTATTGCTTTTATACCTCAGTTTATCAGTCCAGAAAATTCAAGCCCTCTCCCATTTCTACTCTTAGGTCTTACTTTTTGCGTAACTGGCGGCATATGGGGCTTTTTTATTGCTAATTTCTCTTCTCAATCCACAAATAAATTAAGGGGAAATAAGAACGTTCAATTCATTTTAACTAAATTAACAGGAATCGTTTTTATTGCAATGAGTATAAAGTTATTAAAAACAAAGGCTACTCAATAGTAGAGATTTAAATTTGAGATGATTATTCCTCCCAGAAATGAAGAGAAATATGGATTCCATTTCTTAAGTATTCATACAAAATACACTTATTATCAGATGATAAGCCGTTCAGTATTGATTCACTTTCCCTTAAATAAAAACCAAAATAGGCACCCAATTAGCAGTACGATTGGATGCCTATTTTTTATTGTTATACCACGGCTTACATCTTTTTCAATTTAATTTTATATCGTTTTCTTTAGCATATGCTTCAGTCCAAGTACATAAATGATTGATTAAGGGGATTAAGCTAGTTCCAGATTCGGTCATTGAATATTCTACTTTAGGCGGAACACAAGCAAAAACTTCTCTAGAAATAATTCCTCTTTCTTCAAGCTCTCTTAGTTGTTCAGTTAGTATTTTCTGAGTAATACCTGGTATAGACTTCTTTAGTTCCCCAAATCTTTTAGGCTCACTTATTAAATACCATAAAATCATAAGCTTCCACTTCCCACCGATTAAATCTATGGTAAGCCCTAAAGCACAAACATATTCCTTCTTAACTTTACTCATTTTGTCCTCCCTAGATTCATCAATAGTATGGTTTTCGTACCTATGGCACAAAATAGTGCCGTATTGCTTAAATAAAGGGTACTTCGTATACTAATTTTTATCAAGAAAATACAAACACAGAGATTGGAGAGTTTAGAAATGACATATCCAAGAGCGTTTTCACACATAGGATTATCCGTTACAAATTTAGAAGAGGCTGTTAAATTTTATAGCGAAGTAATGGGATGGTATATCGTAATGGAACCATCGGAAGTAGTTGAAGAAAAAGATTCAGCTATAGGTCAAATGTGCATAGATGTTTTTGGAGAAGGATGGAAAACATTTAATATTGCTCACATGGTTACTTCAGATGGAATCGGAATAGAATTATTTGAATTTAGAAATAGTCAAAAACCAGAAGATAACTTTGAATATTGGAAGAGTGGCGTCTTCCACTTTAGTATCCAAGATCCGGATATAGAAGGAATGGTACAAAAAATAGTTGCAGCTGGCGGAAAGCAAAGAATGCCGATCAGAGAATATTATCCTGGAGAAAAGCCATACAGAATGTGTTATGTAGAAGATCCCTTTGGCATCATTTTCGAAGTATACAGCCATAGTTATGAAGTAACATACTCAAATGGAGCTTACTAAAACATTCTCTAGCATTTCCTAAAAAAAAGCCGAACTAAGTGACTTAGTCACTTAGTTGCTTTACCTTGATGCAAATCGAGCATTAAAAAAGCTGAACAAAGTTTGTCACTTTTGAACTTCGTAATGAAGTTCGACGAATTGATTGAAACGCCTCGTTCCTTTTAAAGAAAGTTCTAGTTGATAATTGTCTTCTTTAAACAAGGAAATACCTGTTCCAATTAAAGTAGGTGCAACTGTAAGAATAATTTCATCCACTAATTTTTCCTTTATAAAAGGATGTAATAACTCTCCTCCACCAACAATCCAAATATTTTTCCCTTCTTCATTCTTCAGTTTATTTGTAAAATCAACTATATCTTCATTAACAAATTTCACATTCTTGTTTTCACCGTTTACAGATCTCGAAAAAACGAAACATTCTTTATTATATGGAAAATCTTCTGTTTCTTGGTTCAAAATCCAATCGTACGTTTTTCTCCCCATTAATATGGTATCCACAGTTTCATAAAAGTCTGAGTACCCATTATCATCTTCGCCTTCAACTTTAAACAACCAATCTAATGATTCATTTTTTGTCGCAATATATCCATCTAAACTTGTAGCAATAAACGATATTAATTTCCGTTGACTACTCATCATATCCCCATCCTTATAAGTTTTTTCCCATTGAAATAGAGTTGGTCTTATATCCAATTTTTTATATAGAGTGCAAGCATATTAATTTCCACCAAAAACACTTAATCCAAGGGATATTATTCGTGAAATTTTCACCATTATTTCTTGTTTTGAAGCACAGAACTGGCATACATCTTTCTGAACTCTCCTTAATATAGATATGATAGATATAAGCAGGCGCTATCACTATCCGGTTGTATACTATACCAAATCATCCCTACCTTTTCTTTCTTTTCAATTCAACGAATAGTGTATAAGGATTGACCTTCTGAATTTTGTTTATTTGGAAGTAACCCTAACCGGTTTTATGCAATTAAACTGATTATATCACTACTACTTCAAAAAAAATGAATAATCAAACATATCAAGTTGAACTAGTAAGAGGATATCAGTAAATTTTCCGTCTTGAAATATTTATTAATAAACCTAAATTCTATTTAAGGGACTAATCGTATTATTTTATTTTCATAAATCATTTCCTGCTACTTATTGGCATTCAGATTCAGTTCTTATATCAGGACATATTAAGTAAATTCCAATATACAGTGAAGTAACCTACCATCACAATCAAGGAAAATACAGATGCCCATAGTGCATTTTCTCTTATGCTATTTCTCCTTATCGCAGAAAACAGAAAAACCAATAGGTTAGGAGAAGCTCCAATTGCTGAAAAAAATAATAAAAATTTAATTATTTCGATTTTAGGGGGGCGACCAGTTGCTGAGCCAAATCCCATGACAGCAGTAAAGTACATCATAAAATGAAACCCAATTAAAAGGATATTAATTAGCAAATACTCCTTAAACGTTTTCAAAAGTCTTCCTCCTTTTTCATTTCACTATGTTAATAATTAGAGGAAAAATTAACTCTTTTCTATGTAAACTCTTTATACAGCCTGTCCTGATTGTTTCAACCAATATTAGGACACATTAAGCAGATTCCAATATAAAGTAAAGTAACCTACCATTACAATCAATGAAAATACAGATGCCCATAGTGCATTTTCTCTTATGCTTTTTCTCCTTATCAAAGAAAACAGAAATACCAATAGGTTAGGAGACGCTCCAACGCTAGAAAAGAACAGTATAAATTTAATCATTTCACTTTTAGGGGGATGGCCTGTTCCTCCACCAATCCCCATGACGGCGATGAATAACATCACAAAGTGGAAGAAAATTAAAAGGATATTAATTAGCAAATACTCCTTAAACGTTTTCAAAAAACCCCCTCCTTTTTCCTTTCACTTTGTTCGAGTAATTATATGAAAGATTACTAGTTAAATAATGTCTTTTTCTCTATTTAGTCTTTCCACTTCGTTTTCCAAATAATCTTTATTTCCTTCACCAACAATAAATAGAACAGGACAAGCAATGCCATCCAAATCTTTTGTCTCTTCAAATTGGTACCATTCTTCATTCCGTCCCATATAGAGGAACTGCTTCCAATCAGACCTATGTACACGATCAAAGTACTTAACCGATTCTTCATGAATTATCGTTTTTAGTAATGCTGTTTTCACTCCATTCCTCCTTTTCTCCGTATGTTCAATAATTATTACATTCGCTAAAAATGCTTATATCCCTTTAAATACCAATTCATTTTTATGCTTTCACCTCTTGTTACTCTACGGATTTCCTGATATTAAACAAAATAAAAGCAGCCGAATATTTAATTTCGGCTGCTTTTGAATTTAGTATGAAGCAGAGGAGAGTTAATTCTGATTAAATTCATCTTTCAGAACGCCCATTAAAATGGAGTCATAATATTGTCCATTATAAAATATTTCATCCCTGACGATTCCTTCTTGTTTAAATCCTAGCTTTTCATAAGACTTCTTTCCTCTAGTATTGTAAGAATAGACGTTTAAACCTATCCTATGTAAATTTAATATTTCAAATCCGAATTCTAGTAGCAATGACATCGCTTCTGTACCATAACCTTTGCCCCAAAATTCACGATTGAATATAGAGACTCGAACCGCAGAGTTTCGGTTTTTGTGATCGATATCCAACATGGCTATATCTCCGATAGGTTGATCATTTTCCTGCAAACAAATTATTAGATCTACCCTGCTACTGTCTTCTGAGATTTTCTCAAATCATTTTTGAACTCCTAATCGACTAAATACAGTTTGTGTTCCTGTTAGTCTCCTAACCTCCTTGTCCCAAAGAGCTTTAGCATAGAACAAGTCTAGGTCTTCATTTTCTATTGGTCTAAGATAAACTCTTTTACCCTCTAAGAATTTAATCGCTTCGTATTTTTGGGGATCTTTCATGCTAATCACCTTTTCACAATTTATTTCCATGATGTTAAGAAATTGAATTTTCATTAGAGTGGATTTCATACCTTCACTTTTAAGCAACTTAACTTCACAGGTTCATAAATATTTTCATATATCATTTAATACTTCCAGCGTTTCTAAAACATAATCTAGAAAATCTGCAATGTCATCCATATGCTGCTCATTAATTTTATGGTCAAATGTCACTTCAATAATGTCTAGGTAACTTGTCGCTCCTTGTTCATACACGAAGCTCAGTGTCTGAGTTAACTTAGAGTCAAGTTCCCAGATATCTGTTAGTGCTTGCTCTATCTCATTACACTGTTTAGGTACATTTTGAACATGCTTATAAAATCGTAATAATAAAGAACAACCAGGATTTTTATCAGGCTGCTCCAATATCTCCGCTGCTAGTTCTTCTACAGAAGCTTCTAATACAATTTCTGCTGTAACGTCTTGTTGATCGACTAGAGTAAATCGAATGGCAAAATCCCTAGCCATAATGGAAAAATTCATTCGATCCACTCGGTTCGTAATATTAATTTCGTGATTTATATTATCTAAATCATACACATGATTTTCAAATGCTACTTTTAAATTTTCAAAAATTGTTGGATCATACATATATATTCCTCCACTATTATTTCCTTAAGCTTTACCCTATACTAACCTTTACCTAGCTGAAGTAATCAATGTTATAATCAGACAAGCAATACACGATATTAGTATAAAAATTGTTAGATTTCTTTTTCAATGAGTAAACTAACTGTGTACAACTGACTATGTAAGTGAGGTGGAATATGAATATAAAAAAACAGATACCTAATCTTTTTACATTAGGAAATTTATTTTGTGGATTTTTGTCTATTGGCTATGCTGCAAACCATCAATATACAAATGCTGCAGTATTAATTCTCATTGGTATGATGTTAGACAGTATGGATGGCAGAATTGCAAGAATGTTAAATGCTGAAACCCCTTTAGGGAAAGAATTAGACTCTTTGGCCGATATCGTAACTTTCGGTGTGGCTCCAAGTTTTTTGGTATACTACACGATATTTTTCAATAATGGATTTCTTGGTCTCGCTATTTCCGGGTTATTTCCTCTATTTGGAGCTTATAGGTTAGCACGATTTAATACTGCTCCCGAAGACGAGTCCAGTTCTCACTTTACCGGTGTACCCATCACAGCTGCTGGTGGTATATTAGCATTATTAACGTTATTTAATAATCAAATCCCAAGTATCGTAACGACTGTTATTTTTACAGCTTTATCTTTCTTAATGGTAAGTAAACTTAAAATACCTAGCTTAAAAGAGGTTCCTTTACCTAAGTATGGAACCATTGTAACGATATTTTTAGGGGCGCTTTTAGTCTTAGTCAATATTGAATCCTATGGAAGATTCC
This sequence comes from Paenisporosarcina sp. TG-14, assembly GCF_000297555.1. Classification (NCBI taxonomy): domain Bacteria; kingdom Bacillati; phylum Bacillota; class Bacilli; order Caryophanales; family Caryophanaceae; genus Paenisporosarcina; species Paenisporosarcina sp. TG-14. The sequence continues at coordinate 48,000 of NZ_AMGD01000006.1, read as the reverse complement.
CTTATTTAATTTACATAGCAACCCCCATCTACATCATTTATGTAGCTTATTGGTTCATCAAGGTAAAAGGTAACAAGGGAAAATGATAAACAGCACGCATATATAACAATTGACACCTTATTATCCACTACTCCTCCTGAGGTGATTAGTAATATTTGATATTTTTATCATTCCTGATTGATTAGGACAATAATTGATTGCACGATAAACTGGAAATCGAAAAAATGAGCGGTGACTAAGTCATCGCTCATTTTTTTGGAGTGGCAGTGGTTATTTGGTTAACTAGAAGTTCTACCTTCGGCACTAGTATTTTGAAATTGGAAACCCAATAATAAATTTGGACATTTACTGGTATATCCATTATCGGGTTTGGATCTAAGCGGACATTTTTAAAGGTAAAAACGTTGTATACAACATTATAAATATAAGATATCTTCTCCACCTCGAAATTAAGGAAAACTAATAAGACCGTTTGGTAGTAAACCAAACGATCAAAATAAAAGCATAACCGTCAAATGAAGTGACTAAATGAGAGTAAAACCATCTTATTCAGTGATAGTTTTTTTATGATTAAAGATTAGAATTGACACGATTAAAGCTAATTACTATATTGTAAACATTAATTCTTTGATTCTAATTCTGACAGCCCCACCGCACATACGAAGTGGATCCTACAAACAACGATGAAGGAAAGCTAATATCTATATAACATGTGTCTCTTTTAACTTTTTTATCTGCTCTTCATTTAACCCTAATAAATCTTTATATACTGACTCCGTGTGTTCCCCCAAATAAGGCGGAGGTAATGTGGTTTCAATATTAAGCCCACTAAATCGCATGGGATTCTTCATTAACTTTACGCTCCCAGCAACTGAATGTTCCATTGTTTCCACCGAGTCGCGGGCAATCACTTGCTTTTGTTCGAGGGCTTGAGCGATATTATTCACTCGACCTGCTGGCACACCAGATTCTTCTAACTTAACTAACCACTCATGTGCTGGTTTCTTTTCTATTATTCGCGTAATTTGCTCAACCAACTCCACTTCGTGGTCTTTACGTACACTATTGGTTACGTAACGACTATCAGTTCCCCATTCTGGATGGCCAAGTAACAGAGCAAATTTCTTGAACATGCCATCATTTCCAACGCAAATCATAATTGGATCATCTTTGCATTGGAACAATTGGTATGGAGTTACATTATTATGTCGATTACCAAGACGTTCTGAAATCATACCAGTATTCAAGTATGCACTTGCTACATTCGCCATGCTACTTACCTGTACATCTAGAAGTGATAAATCAATCGCTTGTCCTTCTCCCGTTAGATCTCTTTGACGAAGTGCGGCAGTCACACTTAAAGCTACATATAATGAAGTTAAAATATCAGCAATCGGAATTCCTACTCTAGTCGCTTCGCCGTCATTCGCTCCCGTCACATCCATCAACCCGCTCATTGCTTGTATAACCGGATCAAAACCCGGATTTTTACTTAACGGTCCAGTATGACCAAACCCGGTAACAGAGCACAGTACTATTCGCGGATTGACATTACGCAATTCTTCATAACCCAGACCGAGTTTTTCCATCGTGCCTGTTTTAAAGTTTTCAACAACAACGTCTGACTTCTTCAGAAGCTCAAGGAACATTTCTTTTCCTTGTTGTTCTTTTAAATTTAAAGTGATTGAACGTTTGTTGCGGTTTGCACTAATATAATAAGTACTCTCGCCGTTTAAGAACGGTCCCCAATCTCGCATACTATCCGTGCCACCTGGTTGTTCGACTCTTATTACATCTGCCCCTAGATCTGCTAACATCACAGCACCAGCAGGAGCAGCATATACACGAGATAAATCAAGGACACGAATATCCTCTAATGGTTTCGTCATAGTTGTTCACTCCTACAGTTCTTGCATTACATATTATTTGAATTTAGCCTTACGTTTTTCTGTAACTGCTTGTACACCTTCTTTAAAGTCATCTAATTCCATTACCAAGCCCATTTTGGACGATATAAAGTCAAGCGAAGAGCGAAGTGGCATTTCCTTACTTTGATAAACAGCACGTTTTGTTAAACGCATTGCTTGCTGTGGTCCCGCAGCGAGACGCTCGGCGTATTTCTGAACATAAGCATCCAACTCATCATCTTCAACTACGAAAGTCACTAACCCCATCTCTTTTGCTTCTTTCGCTTCAAAAATTTCTCCCGTCCAAAGCATATGCAACGCTTGATCAGTTCCCACTAAACGAGGCAAGAAATAGGCTGCTCCATCTCCAGGTACAAGTCCTACTTTTACATAACTTTCAGAAAGTTTTGTAGATGTAGCGGCAATACGAATATCACACATCAATGCCATATCGAGACCTGCCCCGAATGCAATACCATGAACTTTCGCAATGACTGGTTGATCGATTTCTTGTAACAATAGAGGCACGCGTTGGACTTTTTGCCATAATGAGTTCTTACGTTTAAGACCTGTAGAAATACGGTCTTCATCCGTCTTATAAAACCCTCGACCTGCAATCATTTCTTTTATGTCCCCACCTGAACAAAATCCACGTCCATTTCCTTGTACGACAAGTACGCGGATGTCTTCAGAATCGCGAACCGTTTCAAGGGCTTTGATCCAAAGGTCTATCATTTCGCCACTAAATGCATTGATTGAATCGGGACGATTTAGTGTAATTGTTGCAATTCCATTTTCAACGTCAAATAATAAATCAGACATTTACATTCCCTCTTTTCTCATTCGTTATGAATTCCCAAAGTGTTAAATTATTGTCTTCAATATAAGTTTTAGCTAATTTCTTTGCCCAATATGATTCATTACCATAATCTTCTCTCCAAGCCCACAATCTTCTGGAAAGTTGATGAAGTTGGTGTTCATGTGTCATTCCGATTGCTCCATGCAATTGATGTGCAATTCCTGCTACTATTCCTGCAGACTCGGAAATCTTCATTTTTGCTAGAGGCAATTCCTCTTTTATAGTTCCCTCTTGAAAAGCCACGATTGCATAATTAAGAGCTGCTAATACAACTGCCGTTTCGGCTGTAAGTGCTGACAAGTGATGTTGGACCGCTTGAAACTTTCCAATCGGACGGCCAAACTGCTGTCGCTCACCTGCATAAAATACAGACATATCAAGAACTTGCTCCATCGCACCAGACATCATCGCTGATTTTCCGAGAGCAGCTAACGTCATTACTTTTTTGAAAATTTCCTGTTGATCAACATCGAATTGAGTAAGTTTTTCTAAGTTAATTCCATTGAAATGTAAATTATCCAGTGGTTCTCCCGCCAAGTTTTGGTTGGGTTTAACTGTAGCATGTTCAGTAGGTAGAATAGCGATTTTGGCTACACCATTAATTTTACCGATATAAACGACTTTTTTGACATGTCTGCCCCAAGGAACTTGCTTTAACACGATATCACTTGATTTCAAATCATTTTTGAAATTTATAATAAATGATATGGGTTCATATGTCGTTTCAACCTTATATTCAGCCAATAACCAACCTGCAATAATGGTTTCAAAGATTGGAACCGGAGCGGCATATTTACCTGCTAAACGAAGTATCGCAAATCCATCAGTTGCATCTCCGCCTGTTCCACCTAAATCTTCTTCAATTCCAACAGATACAAGTCCTGATTCCACGAGTACATCCCAAAGTTGATCTGACCATTCACCTTTTTCGGATGCGTCAACCAATTCTTTTGTGACATGTTTTTTTAAGATTTTATTTGTTGCGTCTACTATATACTCCAGCATTTCGCTCATTTTGCTAACACTCCTTTTGCTACAATTCCTCGAAGGATTTCAGTCGTTCCTCCGCGCAATGTAAATCCAGGTCCGTGAAGAACTGATTCTGCCATCAATCGATCCATTAATTTTTCGGAAGTAACTGAAGGTGTTGAATCGATTAATAAACGGACCATTTCAGCAACTGCTTGCTCGAATATTGTGCCGAGATCTTTTACTAAAGAAGCCGTTAAGCTAACGTCTTCACCTTTTTCAAGCATCTGTGCAACACCTATTGACATATTCCGTAACGACCACATTCTAGAAACGAGTTGAAGTGCCTGGGCAAGTCCATTAACGTCATTTTGCTCTTTCAAATATTCGACCGCTTCCTGCAATAAAGGAAACGTACTCATAACCCGTTCAGGTCCACTTCTTTCATAAGCAAGCTCTTCCATTCCTTGCTTCCAACCATTCCCAATTACTCCCACGACATATTCATCCGGTACAAAAACATTTTCAAGAAAAACTTCATTGAAATGATGCTCTCCAGTCAAAAATTGAATCGGTTGGATTGTTACACCTTCAGCAGAAAGATCTAAGACGAATTGGCTCATTCCAGCATGACGATTCTTTGCATCAGGTGGGGATGTTCTGCAAAGTGTAATCGCATAGTGTGAATGATGTGCACCAGAAGTCCAAGTCTTCATGCCGTTTATAATCCATCCTCCCTCAACTTTTTCAGCTTTTGTTTTTATAGATGCTAAATCCGAGCCAGAGTTTGGTTCAGAAAGTCCAATAGAGAAATAACACTCTCCTTTTGCAATTTTTGGTAAGAAGAATTTCCTTTGTTCTTCAGTCCCAAACTTCAAAAAAAGTGGACCAGATTGTCGGTCCGCAAACCAATGCGATGCAACTGGTGCACCTATTGCTAGTAATTCTTCCGTCACTATGTAACGATCGAGTGCGGAACGTTCTTGCCCACCATACTTTTTAGGCCATGTGATCCCAATCCACCCTTGTTTACCCAGATTTTTAGAGAATTCAGAGGAGTATCCACTCATCCAGGAATCTGCATGAGTTATGAAAGAACCCATACTTCGTTCTCTTTCTAAAAAATTTCTTACTTCTTTTCTAAATTGATTTTGGGCACGTGTAAAAGTCACAACAGGTAAATCTAGTTTCTTCATTTCTTTACTCCTTATTATTAAGAATTTTTAATTTTAAAACGTTTGAAATCGCAAATGCTAAAAGTGAAATAAAGAGAAATTCTTTTAAAAGACAATATATTAATCTCTAAATAACTTAAAAGTTCCAATTCCTTTTGCTAGCGTTTTTCCTTGTTCATCATATATTTCGCCTTCTGCAGTGGCAATTCGATATCCATGTTGAACGATATTGGCTTTTGCATATATAGATCCACTCATTGAAGGAGCAAGATAATTAATGTTTAAATTAATGGTTGCACATCGAGTTTTAGAAGTCACTCTTGTCACCATTCCGAGTACCTGGTCCAGCATGGCTGCGTGAACCCCTCCATGCAAGGTATTATTCACATTCAAGAACTCTTCATTTATTGGTAGTTTCAATAAAACCATATTTTCTTGGAATTCGATGATTTCATAACCTATATATGAAAAGAATCTACTTTTTTCGAAGCTTTCACGTATATCCTGTATGATCGGTTGCACCATACTCACCACCTTCTGTTTCAATTTCCACTCAATAATGGTTCTTTAGCATGAGCAATAGCTGCCTTTGCTTCATTATAAGAACAGCGAAGTTCTTTAATAATTTTTGATACGGATTCTACTTTCTTTACATCTCCAACACCTTGGCCCGCTCCCCAAATATCTTTCCAAGCTTTTGCTTGAGGGTTATTAACAGAAGAAAAATTGATTTCCTTCTTTTCTTCTAAATTACAAGGATCTAAACCTGCTCTTACTATACTTGGAATCAGATAATTCCCTTTAATCCCACTGAATGCATCGGTGTATAAGACATCTTCAATCGTCGAGTTAATGACCATATCTTTATATGCATCCGCTGCCATACTTTCTTCAGATGCAATAAACCTTGAGCCCATATAAACAAAGTCTGCTCCTAATACTTCAGCTGCTAGTATGTCTTGACCTTTTGATATTCCTCCAGCCAAAATAATGAGTCCATCCCACAATTCTCTGACTTCATGAATAAAGGAAATAGGATTCAAAATCCCCGCATGTCCACCCGCTCCGTTGGAGACAAGAATCAGGCCATCCGTCCCTTTTTCAATAGCCTTTTTAGCAAATTTCATATTTATGACATCCGATAAAACAGTACCTCCATACTCATGTACAACTTTCACGACTGGACTCGGATCTCCTAGTGAAGTGATGACAATGGGTGGTTGATATTTTTTTACCAGTTCAAGATCTTCTACATATCTTTTGTTTGTACGGTGACTAATAAAATTGACCGCCCATGGTGCGATGTTTTTATTCGGGTTATTTTTCTTTAATTCATCCAGTGCAGTGGTAATCTGAATCATCCACTCTTCTAGAACTTCTTTTGTTCGGGCATTTAGAGCCGGAAATGAGCCGACAATTCCCCCTTCGCAAGCTTTAATTACCATTTGTGGATTTGAAATTAAAAACATTGGAGCCATAATAACCGGTAACTCCAAAGAATTTTTAAGATTATCTATCTTTTTTTTTGTCATGGAATCTGTTCTCCTTATTCATTTTAGTAAAGAAAAAGTACGATTTTTATACTTAATTGACTTCAAACGAATTAATTAAGTGCAATTCCTTTTCACTTTTTTGTTCACCCACTATCAATGCATCTACTGCTGTTACTCCCATACCTTCTTCATGGACAATTAAAGGGTTGATATCAAACTCTATCAAATTATCTTTTTTATCTACACAAAGTTCAGAAATGCGGACCATCGTTTCTACCAATGCTTTTATGTCATATTTCACTTTACCTCGAACACCTTCTAGAATCGGATAGCTCTTGATTGACTGAACCATCTTTAATGCTGTTTCCTCCGTCAGTGGAGTTGGCATGACAACGACATCTTTCATCACCTCCACAAATATCCCTCCAAGTCCAAACATGATGCATGGGCCAAAAACTTCATCTTGCACTGCGCCAATAATGACTTCAACGCCTTTCGGCGACATTTCTTCTAATAAAATACTTTCTAGCTTTTTGTCATCACAATAGTTTTGTTTATTGTTTAAAATATCCTTATAGGCCTGTTCTGCTTCTTCCAAAGAATTGATGTTCAATTTAACTAATCCATAATCGCTTTTATGCGCAATATCCGAAGAAACAGCCTTCATGACAACAGGAAACTTAAGATCAAGATCTTTTAAATCGGCTTCGCTGTGAACAAGATTTCCAATAGGAACAGCAACACCATATTGTTTAAGCAATGACTTGCTTTCCCATTCATTCATGATGCCCGTGATTTTCGTCGTATGTTCTTTGGTTATTCTTGGATTACTGTCTTTTACTGAAACTTTTTGTACTATTTTTCTATAGTAATGCATGACATTTGCTACAGCATCGATGGTTCTCGTAGGATTCGGAATCCAGCAGATGTCTTTATGTTTGAACAAAATTTCTTTAGTGCTTGATTGTATGCCCGACCAGCAGAGTACCAATATTTTATCTGCATTTTGAGACAGCTTCTCTAATTCTGACAAGATCGGCAAGAATCGATCGTCTGTCATTTGCAAATAGATCAATACTGACTCCACACCATCATCTTCAAGAACAATTTTTACAGCATCCACAATTTGATCGGGAGTTTGATTGACTTGAGCGGTAGTATCCACCGGGTTTTTTACTGATGCAAACTTCGGGAGTGCTTTTAACAATGCTTCTTTCGTCTCGCTCGATAATTCTGCCAGAGGAATATTCCTTACTTCACACTGATCAGCCATAATGATTCCTGCTCCACCTGATTGAGTGACAATGGCTACACCCCCGGATTTTTTGGGTTTTGAAGTTTTAGTAAACACATTTAATGTATCGGTCAACTCTTCTTCATTTAATACACGTACTACATTGTTATTTTTAAAATAGTTTTCATAAACTTCTGCATTACCTGCAAGAGATGCCGTATGGGAACTGGCTGCTTCCGCACCCTTTGCTGAATTTCCAACCTTCATCAACACTAAAGGTTTATTTTTCTCCTGGCATACTTTGATTGCTTTTTCCATTTTTAAGAAGTCTCTTGCACCTTCCAAATAACCACCGATTACTTTTACTTCTTCTTCCTCAGCGAAATAGTTTACGTAGTCAAAGAAATCGACACTGGTTTCATTGCCGCTGGAAACGAAATATTGAAATCCTAGTCCCGTTTCTTTGGCGAGGGTATACGTGAGGGAACCCAATGCGCCACTTTGTGTAATGAATGCGACGGGATCATAATCGCCAAACTTCAAACTTGAAAATGAAACAATCGTCTTTTCTTTAAAATTTGTTAACCCTAGGCAGTTGGGACCACAAATTGGTATGTTGTTATTTTTGGAAAAATCGGATAATTCTTTTTCCAACTGTGCTCCTTTTTCACCAATTTCCGAATAACCCGAACTAAGGATTACAACACTGTTCACTTTTTTTGCATGAAGTTCTTCTAGTATTCCTTGCACTTTGGACGAGTTTACTGAAATAAGTGCAAGGTCAATATTTGAAGGTAGGCTTTGAATATCTTTATAACAAGGATATCCAGCGATTTCTTCATATTTCGAATTGACTAAGTATACTTCTCCCTCATAACCGACTTCTCTTAAATTTGAGACCGGCTTGTGACTGATTTTGCTTGTGTCTCCCGATGCTCCTATAATGGCAATCGATTTCGGTGAAAACATTGGTTTTAGTGAATGAGTTTGTTCGGGCAAAATAAACCCTCCTCTTAGATTATCAGTCATTTCTGTTCAATCCTTGTTTCTCCTTTAACGACTATATCTCCATTTTGGTTTTTCGCAGTTATATTGAATTGGACCTCGTTATTCATTAATTCTTTCTGCTCCGCTTCACATGAGATTGTATCTCCAGGCCTAACTATTGCCCTGAACTGTACTTTTAACGTCTTTACATCCCCTAGATTTCCAGCAATTTTTTCTGCAAATTGTCCCAAAAATCCCATCGAGAGCATGCCATGAGCGATAACTCCGCCAAGAGGAGATATCCCTGCAAATTCTTCATCAATATGAATTGGATTAAAATCACCGGATGCCCCTGCATATTGTGCAAGTTGAACACGAGTAATAGGACTTTTTATTAACTCAGGAACAGCAGTTTTCTCGTAAACCTTTTTGAACGTTGTCATGTCCGCTTATCCTCTCTTACTATGAATGTTGACCTTTCCGTAAATAGCTTTTTGTCCGCTTCATCGTATCCTTCTCGATCCCTGATAATGAAAGTCATCATGCCGTTCTTACCTTTTTTCTCATATACATCTGCCACTTTTTCAACTAGCTTTATTCGTTCGCCAGCATAAAAACGGCGTTCATAATGATATTCCTGTTCTCCGTGTAGTAGCCGGTTTTTATCCAGATTTTTAAACCATTCCTGTATCTTACCTCTGAATGTCGTCGGAAATGTCAGTGGAGCTAGAAGTGAAGGATATCCTTTTTGCTTTGCATATTCCTCATTGTGATAAACAGGATTGTCATCCTCAATCGCTGTTGCAAACTTGCGGATAGCCCCTTTTTCAACCTCGTGATACTCAGGTTCATTTTCTTTTCCAATAATATTTCGATCGATCATTTTTTCACCTCTTTTGATAAAGTAGGAACGCCTGCAGTGGAGAATTTTCTAAACTCCGATATGATAGCCCCCAGAAATATTCAATACGTGACCAGTTATGTAATTCGCACCTGGAGATGAAAGAAACATAATACCCGGTACAACATCATCTGTTAGCGCGAATCGATTTAACACGATTTTATTTTTATAGACATCTTCAAATTTCTCTGTCCTGATGATTTCAGTCATTCTTGTTTCAACAATCCCAAATGCAACAGCGTTGGATTGGATTCTGTATTTCCCCCATTCTCTTGCGGTCGACATAGTCATGCCGACAACACCTGCTTTTGCAGCTGAGTAATTAATTTGACCGATTGAACCTGTCAAACCTGCAACAGAAGTAATATTGATAATTTTACCATTAGACAATGCATCAGGATTTTGTTTTCCGCGTTCTTTAAAAATAGGTGCCACTGCCCGTATACAGTTAAAAACACCTTTCATTCCTACATCCACGACAAGATCCCATTGTTCATCTGTCATTTTATCAATCATCGCAGGTCTCGTTACGGCGGCATTATTGACCAGAATATTTACTGTTCCATATTGTTGTACCGCCTTTTTGACCAATTGTTCTGCTGTCTCTCGTTCGGCTACACTTCCGATAACAGCTAATGCTTCTCCACCGTCTTTTTTTATCTCCTCGACAACTAAATTAGCGACTTCTTCATCTAAATCATTAATTATCACTTTTGCTCCAGCTCGAGCCATTTCTAATGCCAATGAACGGCCAATCCCTCGTCCTGATCCTGTTATAATGGCTACTTGATTATCGAATTGCATATGATTCCTCCTAATCAAAATCTTTCTATAATCGTTGCGGTTGCCATTCCTCCACCCGCACACATCACTTGAAGTCCATATCTTTTATCCATGTCTTCAAGTTCATGCAGCAAAGTCGTCATGAGTCTAGCTCCACTTGCCCCTGTAGGATGGCCAAGCGCAATTGCGCCGCCGCGCGGATTCACTTTACTCTCTTCTGCTCCAAGCTCTTTCATCCAAGCAAGCGTTACAGCCGCAAATGCTTCATTACATTCAAAAACGTCAATATCGTCAACAGTTAAACCGATTTTATCAAGTATTTTCTTTGTAATGGCGATAGGTCCGGTAAGCATCATCGTCGGGTCTGACCCGATAACTTCACGGGCAATGATTCTTGCTCTTGGCTTCAATCCGAGAGATTCCGCTTTTTCTCTGGACATGATTAAAACAGCGGCAGCTCCATCACTGATCTGACTTGAATTTCCAGCAGTAACTTTACCTTCCGAAAGAAAAACCGGTTTCAATTCCGCTAATTTTTCTATCGTTGTTTGAGATCGAATTCCTTCATCTAAAGCAACTTGAATTTTCTTCCCATCTTTATCTACTTCAATTGGAATAATTTCTCTCTGAAAGTGTCCAGCTTGTCTTGCTTTTTCCGCCAATTGATGGCTTCGATATGAGTATTCATCCAAATCTTTACGTGAAATTCCCCATTTGTCTGCAATTCTTTCAGCTGATTGACCTTGCGGGATAATCTCATATAAATTAGTTAATTCTTTTGGCTCTTCCACTTTGTCAGTACCAAGTGGGTGTCTACTCATATTTTCGATTCCCGCTGCGATGACAACATCGTAATCACCTGCAAGTATTCCTTGAGCAGCTTGATGTACGGCGTGATGCGAAGAACTGCATTTCCTGTTCAAGGTCATAGCCGGTGTATGTTCGGAAAGACCTGCCATCAACGTTGCTAGTCTCGCAATATTGTTACCTTGTTCTTGATTTTGAGTAACGCATCCCACAATGACATCTTCCACTGCGTCCGACGAAATTCCACTTCGCTCCATCAATCCTTTAAGCACCGCAGTCAACATATATTCAGGTCTAGTTTCAGAAAATACACCATTGCGTCTTCCTATTGGCAATCGCACCGCTTCAATAATCACTGCTTCTCTACTTGACATCCTATCTCTCCTCGATTCAATATATTTTAGAATTACTTATTTTCCTTCAAAAACAGGTTTTCTCTTTTCTTTAAATGCTAGAATACCTTCAGCATGATCGTCTGTCTGTTGCAAAATAGATTGTGCGTAATTTTCATATTCCACCGTTCCTGCCAAGCTTTGATTAGCCGTTTTCGAAATGATGGTTTTCACAAATTGCATGGTCTGCGCTGGTCCTTTTGCTAAACCTTCCGCAAAGAGAACTGATTCTGCAAAAACTTGTCCTTTAGGAAATATCCGGTTCACAATTCCTAAATTTTGTGCTTGATTAGAGGAAAGCATTTCCCCTGAGAAAATTAACTCTTTTGCTTTCCAAGGTCCTACCATTCGGGGAAGATAATATAGTGCACCACAATCAGGTATCAATCCGACTTTTGAAAAACTAAGTCCAAACTTTGACTCTTCATCAGCAAATATGATATCCGACGCCAATGCCAAACTGAATCCTGCTCCAACGGCATAACCAGTAACTGATGCAATAATCGGCTTTCGAAACGCTTCCATCCTGATTGCAATCCGACTGGTAATATTGATTTTTTCGACCGACTCCAACGTTGTCCGACTTCCCATGCCTTTTATGTCTCCTCCAGCACAGAAGGTAGTGCCTTCTCCGGAAATAATTACGATTTTCACTTCCGGATCTTCTTCTGCCAAATCCAATGAAGTTAGCAACCCTTTTTTTATTTCTGTGGAGAGAGCATTGCGAGATTTTGGCTCATTTAATTTTATTAATCCAACACCATTTTCTACTGAATAATTCACGCTAATATTTTTCATCTAACCTCCTCCTAAATTGTGCAGTTAACTATAAACTTTCTCGACATTTCCACTAATTATTGCAGTCTTTCCGTCTATTAAATAGGATGCAACTTTTTCACGTTCTTCGTAAGGAGTCTTACACATATTGGCCAGACGATACGCACGTTTTAAATAGAAATGCAGGTCATGCTCCCAAGTAAATCCAACAGCCCCATGAATTTGAATTGAATTCTCTACAATTCGAATCGCAGCATCCGAAGAATATGCCTTTGAAATTGTAGAGATAATTTCATGGTCTTCTCCCTCATTTTCGACTGTCCATGCACCATACTCGATAGAAACTTTAGAGCTTTCACACAGCAAATGCATATCCGCCAACATATGTTTAAGAGCTTGGAATTTCCCTATTTCTACACCAAATTGTTTTCTTTCTTTCGTGTAATTCAATGTCATTTCCAATGTTTCTTCAGAAATCCCTAGCAGTTCTGCTGCGATAAGCAAATCAGCTACACGGTAAAAATCATGTAAATCCAATTTGATTAATCGGATGGAATCTCCATCAATTTTTGTGCCCTTGAGATTCAGTTCAAATAATGGATAAGTTAAATCCTGTGTTTTCGTATTTCTTAACTTGGATTTGAAACTATCTGTTTTAATTATTAATACTTGATCTGTTTCATCTTCTCTTTTTTTCTTTATTGGAACGAGTATTTGATCTGATTCATCGGCAAATGGGATAGATTTAATAACACCATCTACATACTGATTTTCATGATCAACTTTAAAATCCAAATCCTCTTTCCATCCAATTGTTGCGATTTTCTCACCTGACTCCAAATCATCAATATCTTTAGAATCTGCTGTTGTTTCCTTCAAAACATATAAAGCCATCAATTGTTCAATTAGAGGAAATGAAAGCAACCGCCTTCCTGCTTCACTTACCAAAATAGTACAAAGCATTAAATTTACGTCCCTCTGTTTAACAGGATTCAGCATTCCTAATAAACTTTGATCACTCAGAAATTTTCGGACTTGTTCATTTATTTTTCTTTCTTCTGTAGCCTTTCGAAGCACACTTGATGGATAGAATTTCTTGAACGCTTTATTGATGGTACTTTGCATTAAACTCTCTTCAAACTCCAGTTCGAATTTGAATTTCTCCATCTTTTCAACCCCTTTCATCTAGGTAGACCCAAGACTTTTTCCGCTATGATATTTCTTTGTATTTGGCTAGTACCTGCATAGATGATCTCGCCTCTCGTCGTAAAGTAAATGTTTGTAAAATGATCAGCAGATGGAGAATCTTCTTCCGCCAAATAAACATTTTCGCCTTGTACTTCCATGAGCAAGTTGCCTATTCGAGCGCGCATTTCAGACCAATAAAGCTTTTGCAGTGACATTTCAGGCCCCAGTTTCCCATTGTTATTTATATAGTCACTAATTGTTTTCAGACTGTGATATCGCATGATTCTTAATTCTAAAAATGATTGAGCAAACTTCTGTCTGAAATAGTGATTGCCTTGAAGTTCATCACCTCCAGGTAGTTTTTTATCTTCTACATATTCCACTGCTTTCTCAAACTCAGTTTGAAATCTTGCCTGTCTTCCCAAAGCCAAAATTCCTCTTTCAAATGAAAGAGTGGTCATTGCAACTTTCCATCCATTATTTAATTCACCAATATAGTGATCCTTTGGAATTCTTACATTATCAAAAAAGATTTCATTAAAATCCGCTTCACCTGTTATCTTTCTGATTGGTCTTACAGAGACCCCTTCAGCTTCCATAGGGACAAGAAAATAAGTAATTCCTTTATGTTTCGGTGCGGAAAAATCCGTGCGCGCCAAGACAAAACACCAATTTGCATTTTGTGCTTCTGTTGTCCACACTTTTTGCCCTGTAATTACCCATTCATCGCCTTCGAGTTCAGCCCTCGTTTGAAGAGCAGCCAGATCAGAACCTGCATTGGGCTCAGAGAAACCTTGGCACCAGATATCTTCACTTTTCACAAGCCGTGGCAGAAAGTATTTTTTTTGCTCTTCCGTTCCGTAATTAAGTAACGTCGGTCCGAGCAAAATTTTCCCAAGAAAATTATACCCACGAGGAGCATCTATCCTTCCAGCCTCCTCTTCAAAGATCATTTCTTTCAAGACACTTTCTCCTCTGCCGCCATACTCTTTTGGCCAGGAGATACCTGAATAACCCCCTTCGTGCAATTTTTTGTCCCACGATTTCGAAAATTCAATGTACCGTTCATCATCCGATCTCCGATTAGCATAATGATGCCACCAATCAGGTATAGCTGTTTTCAGCCACTCTCTTGTCTGATTTCTATATTTTTCTAATTCTTCTGAAAATTTAATGTCCACTTTTTCCACCACTCTCATTTTATTTAGCTGCTTTTACTATCGAAAACAACTTTATAAGGTATGTATTTTCCCTCGATGGTGGAGAAGTCTCGAAAATAGACGACACCAATATCCATTTTATTTACTCGATTAATACATATTATTCGGCAAATATAGTGCAATCTCTGGAAATAGATATAAAATTACTATTAGCAATACGATTGGAATCATAAATATAGCCGCGCCTTTAAATATATCCTCTAAAGATAATTCAGGTGCCGCACCTTTAAGAACAAAGCAATTCATTCCAATAGGAGGTGAAATCATAGCAAGTTCCATTACTAAAACTATTATTACTCCGAACCAAATTAGATCCATTTCCATAGAAATAATTAGTGGTAAAATAATTGGTAATGTTACTACTACCATGGCAAGAGAATCCATTATGGCACCAAGTAAAACATACATTAGGACAATTATTCCGAAAAGAGCAAATGGCGGCAAAGACAATCCATTAAGGAAATCTGATAATAAAAATGGGATTTTAGTAATTATTAAAAAGTAATTTAATAGAAACGCCATTATAATAATGGCAAATAAAAATCCCGTGGTTTTTAAAGTTGAAGATAGTGCTTCAATAAATGAATTCAAAGTGAGTTTTCTTCTTATCAAAGCAATAATTAAAGTTAAAAATGCTCCCACACCTGCTGCTTCTGTTGGATTAAATAAACCAATATACATACCGCCTACTACACTTGCGAATAATAGAAGTATCCATATTGTGGTTTTTAATGAGATAAACTTTTCCTTCCAAGTTACTCTTTCTTTTATAGAAGGAGCTAGTTGTGGTTTGATTAATACAACAATGTAGACAGTTGCAAGATAAAACACCATAAGAAGGATACCCGGAATGATACCCGCTACTAGTAATTGACCAATTGATTGTTCTGTCATCATTCCATAAATGATAAAAAGAGTACTAGGAGGAATTAAAACTCCTAATGTCCCACCTGCAATAATAGAGCCGCCGGTAAGAGACTTGTTATAGCCTGAGTTAAGCATCTCTTTAGATGCAATAACGCCCATGGTAGCTGTATTTGCTAAGCTAGATCCTGATGCTGCAGCAAATAAAGCGGATGAACCAATAGTTGCCATAGCTAAACCGCCTCTTAATCTACTTAACCAAGTTCTAAAAGTTGTAAATAATTCTCCACTTATTCCACAGACATATAATAATTCTCCCATCAAAACAAACATTGGAATTGTACTTAACGTGTAACTAAAACTATGATTCCAAATAATTGTTTCAACAGCAGTCGTTAATGTATTCCAATCTCTTAAGTAAAGAATTCCGAGAAATGTTGGTACTACCATTGAAATAGCAATAGGAAATCTTAGAAACATTAGAATTAACATTAATATAATCCCGAGTAAACCGACTATCTCAACTGACATTTTCTAGACCTCCTTCCGCGAATCCTGGTTTGTTTGAAAGATTGAAACAATAAGAATGACTAGTTTCAATAGTCCTTGTAACCCCCACATTATAAAACCTAGAACAATAATATAATCAATTGGATAATAAGGGATATTCAAAAGACCTGTACTTAACTGCATATGATTTTGATGGTTTAATGCAACTTCAATGTAAATATAACCAATTGTTATCGTAACCAACGTCGTCAATAAATTAGCAAAAAAGTCAAAAATCTTCTGTACTCTTAGAGGAAATCTATCTACGATTATTCCAATAGCAATATGACTACCAGCCTGTTCCGTATACGCTAAACCACACATAATTAATACGACCATACCTAATTGCACAAGTTCTATGTCTCCGATTATAGGAGTAAATAACCATCTGTTAATAACACCAAACGTAATAAAAAGCATCATTGAAGCCATTACTAATAAAGCGATATACCTGGTAAAGCGTGTCGCAGTGTTAATGACACTTATAAATATTTTCAATTTTATCACCTCTGTTATATTGTAAAACGGATACTCCTAACCTTATATAAAAAAGGTTAGAAGTACATATTTTAAACTTAATACGGAATTGGATAACCAGCTTCTTCTAAAAGTTTAAATAGATATTCAGCCATTTCTTCTCCTGGATATCCTTTTTCATTTGCGTCTTTAATCCAAGTTGTCCAAGCTTCTTCTCCAAGTAATTTAAAGTTTTCTATATCTTCATCTGAAAGATTAATAAATTCTCCTCGTTCACTAACAAGTTCTTCTAACTTCTTATGAGACGATTGAAGTTCCGTTTCATAACTCGCAGTAATTAATTCTGTTAACTTCGGATTCAATTCTTCATCAAAAATAATTTTTAAATCATCTGGAAGACTTTCATAAAAATCTTTATTAATAATCGGTATTATAGGAGTTACTGATACCGCAAGTTTTGTAATATGAGGTGCTGGTTCATAGTACTTTAAACCTACTGCTCCAATTGGCGTATAGAAAGCAGTATCAATTGTATTCTTTTGAAGTCCTTCATAAGTATCTTCCGTAGCCAAACTAACTGGAACACCACCTAATGATTTAACAAAAGCAATCTCACTTTTTCCATTTACACGCATTTTCAACCCTTCTAAATCCGCTACTGATTTGATTGGTTTAGTAGAAAACAAATCATATCCATCCGTTGCGGTGGGCCCCAATACAACAATATCTGTTAAATCTTTCTTTGCATATTTGTCTCCAAATTCTTGTAATATATTTTCTGCTTCTTCTGGTCCCTCGAAAGCAAAAGGTAAGTTCCCAATTGTATATGGGAAGAATCCAGTGTCATAAAAATAATTCGCAACGATCAACCCTAAATCGTATAACCCACCACTTACATCCTGATAAACTGTACTTGATTTACCTAAAGCACTACCGTGGTATATATTTACTATCACACGTCCATCAGTTTTTTCTTCTACAAGTTCTTTCCATGGTTCGAAAACATTGTAAGCATAGTGATGAGTTGATGAAGTCCAATTGTTTATATCTAATTCAATGACCTCTCCTTTGTCAGCGCTTACATTTACGCTTTCATTTGTACTCTCATCTTCACCACAAGCACTTAAAATCAAAATCGAAATTAAAAGCAAACTTAGAATCATATAAAGCTTTTTTCTTAAATTCATTCTTTCTCCTCCTTTATTTAATATTGGATACAAATAATTCCTCCCCCTCTCTTTTGACAATATTTTAACTAATAATACTAGCTTTAAATTCATAATACCGTTAATCGGTACGGCATACTGATTATCAGTATGTTTGTTTTATATTAACATTAACAATATTTGTTTATCAACCTTTTTTCTGTTTTTTTTGAATATTCTTTATATAAATAATTATTTTAAAAATTATGATCACAAATGAATTTACTCTATTGACTGAAGTTATTAAGTACATAGTTAATCCACTTCAACCGCACATCCATTTTTACATATAAAATAAATTCAAATTATCCTAAAAAATGAATTTGAGCATTACTTGTTGATTGATAGCTATTAATCTAGTAATGTAGTATTTAATAGTTTGGCTATATACTTGAATTTGTCTGCATACTGACAGGGTTAAGTAACCTTTTCATTTTTTATATCTAATCGCCGTAAGCTTTCTTGACCAGTCTACCGAGGTCAAAAGAGTTTACGGCTCTTTATTATTAATATATATCACACTGTTTTATTGTTACTGTGAAAGTTAGATTTTTTTATGTCAGGTATTGTTAACTATATTTATCATTAAAGTGATAGGAGAGGTTAAATCATGTCTAAAGGAGATTCAATGCAAACTATCGATAGAGCAATGAAAATTCTTAAATCTTTTTCTGTTAATGATTCTGAATTATCGTTAGCTGATCTACATCGTAAATTAGGAGTGTCGAAATCAAGTTTACAGAGAATATTAAATACCCTTGTTCTTCAAGGAGTTATAGATAAAGATGAAAAGAAAAAAACATATCAACTAGGATTTGAACTTTATTTTTTGGGTCAGTTAGTTGAAAAAAACTCTCATTTACTATCAACGTCTAAACCATTTATGGAAAAACTAAGAGATGAATTTGGGGAGTCAGTTTCATTAAATATCATTTACCAAAAGAAAAGAAAATGCATAGGTTATGTAGGAGGAGGCCATGAGTTAACGACAATAACCTATATTGGGCAGACTTCTCCTTTATACGCTGGTGCCTCAGCAAAACTATTAATGGCATTCTTACCTTCTGAGGAACTTTCAGATTTGTTAAATGAATTAGAATTCACAAAAATAGCAGAAAATACAATCATGAATAAGGAAGATTTAATGAAAGAACTTACAAAAGTTTACAAGGAAGGCTATGCAGTGAGTTGGGGAGAAAGAGTCAAAGGAGCATTTTCGGTGTCTGCTCCAATAAGAAATCGATTAAACGAAGTAATTGCTGGAGTAACCATAATCATCCCCACCGCCCGGGTAGATGAGCAAAAATTAAATCTATATTTTGAAAATGTTAAGGAAACCGCGTTATTGATTTCAAATAAATTCAATTAGTTTGAATTACTAACTTTAATCATCTACTTCAAAGTAACATAAATAGAAAGACACCTCCAATAATGCTATGAACTGAACCCCGAATAGTGGACACTTTAAAAAAAGTGACTCTATCCAGGTTTTTTTCCATTTATAGACCCGTTATACTTGAAGATAACTATTATGGACGGGAGCTTTTCAGATGAGCAAAATTAGATTCAATGAACATCAAATAAGACAAATTGAATTAAATCCTAATGTGACCTCTTTGTCTGATCGTACAATCCAATTCACTTATGACTTCAAAGTTCGTGCAGTGAAAAAAATTCGGGTAGAAAAGGGCTGTTCAAATCTTTACTGAAAATGGCTTTGACCTTGAGGTTATTGGAACCAAGAAGGTTCAATCATTATTAGCTCGTTGGAGAAAAATATATAATCATGGGGAATTTTCAGGAGGAGCGCAGCGGAAATGCTAGTGCCGGTCGACCTTCTACTAAAGTTTGGCTGCGCAGAAAAGAAGTTATAGAAGGCAGAAGTACGAATCCAATACCTTGAGGCCGAAACACCTAAAATTTCCGAATCGATTGAATAGACAATTCAAACAAGACGAGCTAGGCAAAGTGCTTTTGACTATAGGGAGTTATTTTTCCTACCTTACACCACGCATCGGTCCTTCAAAGTTAAATTTTTTCTATACATCATGAAGAACTTGTTCTCCTCCATTTTTTTCTGGTTATCTTTCTTTCATAATAGTTCCTATAGATATGTGTAAAAAAGAGAGCATTTATAAAGTCCACTAAATTAATTTATTAACCTTACTTTTGAAGCATTGATACTAGCTCTTTCTGTGCTTTCTTTTTTGCCATGCAAGAAATAGTAAAACACAGCAGTTGCTAGAATTACGAAGGTCAAAATGACATACAACGTTCTGTAGCCGCTGATTGGCACGATGAACCCGAGTAAGTATGGTCCGAAACCAAGTCCAGCATCAAGAGCTATGAAAAATGTTGAGGTTGCAAGACCTAAGCGATGTGGTGAAGTCAATTTAATAGCTATTACTTGGGTGCTTGATTGCATATTACCAAAGCCTATACCAATAAGGGCTGCCGCTATGAGAAATGTAATACCTGTGCTTACTGAACTAAGTAAAAACATTCCCGCTGCAAAGATTACGAAAGCAGGATACATGACGAAGTTTGCGCCTTTACCGTCCAGTAAGCGACCAGTAAATGGACGAGTTAACAAGACGGCAACCGCATATACGACAAAGAAGAAGCTCGCTGTTTCCACCAAGTCAATTTCAATAGCATAGAAATTGATGAAAGAAAGGATGCTAGAGTAACAAAAAGCGACCATCATTGTAATGAATGCTATGGGCAAAGCCTTAGGCTCGATAAAATTAGATATCTTGAATCTTTTAGGTTCTTCAACTTTTGTATCCGCTTTTTTTGATACTACTGCTAATTTAGGTACATGTACGAAGAATGCAACGATCAAACTGATGACTCCAAGAAACAGGCAGAAAGCAAATATCATTTGGAAGCTAGTAATTTGACTCATATAAAGTCCTATAAAGGGACCTATGGCGGTAGCAAGCATCGCACTCATGCTGAAGTAACCAATCCCTTCCCCTCTTCGTGTTGCAGGGATAATCTGTGCCACAATTGTTCCAGATGCTGTACTCGCCATCCCGAGTGCCATTCCATGAATCAAACGGTTAAGCAGCAGGAAAGGAAGGCCTAGGTTTATAAAATACAAAAATGTCGTCAAGGTGAAAAATATTAACCCTATAATCAAGGTTCTCTTGCGACCAATCACATCAATAACACTCCCTATATATAGCCGCCCGAATAAGGTTCCGACTATAAAGATTCCTGTAATCAGCCCAGCTTCACTTGTGGAAGCTCCATATTCCATCACAGCATAGACAGCGATGGTCACCATTAATAAATAAAAGATTAGCGTTAATAAGAAATTGACGGAAGAAACAACGATAAAGTTCTTCGTCCATAGTCTTGGTCTTGAATGATTCAATTAAATACCCCCTTACTCTTTTAGATTGATACGTATTTCTTCCATAATGCGGATTGTTTCAAGCTGTTCTTCTTCAGAGATCCCCTTTAAGATGTCTTTTTCAAATTGATCAATTGTCAACCGGACATCCATATATAATTTTCTTCCAAGTTCTGTGAGATGCATTCTTTTTTCCCGTTTATCTTTGCTGGGAATATGCTCTACATAACCCTGTTTTTCTAAACGGTTAATGGTCCGGGTAACTGTGGGTTTCTCCACGCTTTGATAATTAGAAAGCTCCACAAGCGTTGACGAACCATAATTAAATAAGTAGTACAATGTAGTCCATTGCGCTCTGTACAAATCATGCTTGCGCAGTTGTAAATTAAGATGAAGCTCAAAAGGTCGGTATAAAAGCATGAATTGATGAAAGAACTTTCGATATGTAGTTATAATAAACACTCCTTTTAAAATAGTTACCAAAGATAATTATTACCCTAGGTAACTATATAAAGATAACAAAAGTTATTTGGTATGTCTAGTTAATATCGTCCATATACTTATACGCTGTACTTTCTACGTTTCTATGTAATCTATTTCTTTTGTTTGATTAAAAATCAAAGTATGAATTCTTGAAGATGAAACAACAATTTCTAATTATAAGCTCTTCAATAAATTGCATCGATATCCTTCTCCATAGTAATCACCCTGCAGACCTTAACAAGGTTTCCTGCTCTTTAGTTCGTGGTGAACAAAAAAATAGTCGAAGTAAATAAATCACTTCGACCAATTTGGAAAAGAGTAACCTACATTTATTTTATGATGGATAGCTATCATTCATCTATCCAAACTTCATTACAACAGCTCTTTCACTCAAAATAATCCTGTAGTTTCCTTTGCATGTTCTCTTTATGTGTCGCAAATTGCTTATGACGGTTACCATTCGCACCTGATGAATGAGGAAATCCATTTAAAATCGATTCTTTATTAATATGGCCATTCTCAGCAAGATACATTAATACCTTCGATACATTAACTCCTAGTGGAATGATGAGTGGATCATTTAACTTATTAATCTCACCTGCTGTGTAATCAATAATATGCCTTTTTAGTACTTCTGTTTTTAGTATATCGGGTGTGGACCCGCTGTAGTTTTTGCCGTTATAGAAAACAGGATAAGGTAATACCGACATCGTTTGAACCATATGACTAGCTACACCAAAAAGTTCACTCGAAGATGATAACCCCAAATAATGGTTCAATCCAAGTTCGTCCAACATTTGAATTA
This sequence comes from Paenisporosarcina sp. TG-14, assembly GCF_000297555.1. Taxonomy (NCBI): domain Bacteria; kingdom Bacillati; phylum Bacillota; class Bacilli; order Caryophanales; family Caryophanaceae; genus Paenisporosarcina; species Paenisporosarcina sp. TG-14. The sequence goes on along the minus strand of NZ_AMGD01000006.1, from coordinate 25,564 downwards.
GGTTTTTCCGCATCGGACCTTCAAAGCTAGAGTTTTTCTTCACTTCATGAAGAATCTCTTCATCCGATAACTGCTGACCCATCACATTCAACACCGTTGAGTAGGATTTCTTCATTTGATGTAAACCTGGAGTAATTCCAACAATCACCACTTTGGCGTTCTCGTTAACGTATTCAAAAGGAGCATAATAAATTTCAAGCTTCTTCTTGTCATCTTTCTCGAGTAAAAATTGGTCATTGATTAATGCATCATCATCAAAGGGGACAGGTATAGACTGGATCAGATTTTTATATGTTTGGAATTTAGAATAATCTGCGATGCTCATGTATGTTTCCCTTCCTATTATTTTTTATAATTATACTAAAGTTTTTTGAAAATGGCAGGATGGACATAACAGGGAATTAAAACCAAATTTCCCATTTGTATATGTTAGAATAGTATTACTATTAATTTTTAGAGGTGAACACAATGAATAGAGGTTCTGAAAAGGTACTTGCTCTTACGGATTTAACCATGAGTTATGGTGGGAAAAATGTATTAAATGGTATAAATTTAGAAGTTTATCAAGGACAAATTATTGGATATATTGGGCCAAACGGTGCGCGTAAAAGCACCACGGTTAAAATTATGCTTGGCTTAATTGATGGATATGAAGGTAAAGTTGAAATTTTTGGACAAGACATTGCAATAGGCGATCATACATATAAACGAAGAATCGGTTATGTACCTGAAAATGCGGAAGTTTATGATAATCTGACGGCAAGTGAATACTTAACTTTCAGTGGTGAACTATACGGGTTAGACCGAAAATATGCAGAGTTGAAAGCATTCAAACTGATGAATCAATTTGGACTTGGAAAAATGTATCACAACAGAATTTCTTCTTATTCAAAAGGAATGAAACAAAAAGTTTTAATTATTTCTAGCTTATTGCACGATCCAGATTTATTGTTTTTAGATGAACCGTTTAGTGGATTAGATGCTAATAGCATGATGATTATTAAAGAGATGTTGTCACTGCTCGCTGCACAAGGAAAAACGATATTTTATTCCTCTCATATTATGGATGTGGTCGAAAAAATAAGCAGTAGAATTATTTTGATAGTAGACGGAAAAATTGTAGCTGACGGAAGTTTTGAAGAATTAAAACTCCAAAGTAAAGAAGGAACACTTGAGGAAATTTTTAATCAGTTAACTGGTTTTAATGAACACAAAAGTATTGCGGAAAACTTTGTTTCGACTATTAGGGATGTACAAAATAATGAATGATTTCAAGTCTTTAAGATTTCTAGACTTATTTAAACGTTTATTTATTATGTTCGGGATTGATTACGAAGTAATGAGAAAAATTCTTCAGATAAAGCTGACTATGGATCAAAGACGTGTGCCCACCATTTTCAATGGAGCGAAGAAATCGGAAGGGAATCAATTTCTTAAATCCTTAGGTTTATATGCTTTTTATGGCTTGATATTAATTCCTTTTATCCTGTTAGGCGAAAATTATATGTTTCAAATGAGTCTTGTATTTGGAATGATTATGTTCATTTTAATGACATCGATGATTTCTGATTTTTCATCAGTATTATTGGACCTTAAAGATAAAGATATACTAAACACAAAACCTGTTAGTAAGAGAACCATTAGTACAGCAAAAACGCTTCACGTAATGATTTATATGTCTCTATTAACGGTTGCGCTTGTGACCATACCATTCGTTATCAGCATAGTGAGTCAAGGGATACTATTTGCTATTATTTTTTTGGTGGAGTTACTATTTGTCTGTATTTTTGTAGTCGTTTTTACCGCTTTAACCTACTTATTTATCTTGCGTTTTTTTAATGGTGAACGATTAAAAGATATCATTAATTATGTGCAAATAATTTTATCTGTGAGCATTTTGATTGGTTATCAGCTTCTAGCCAGATCTTTTGAATTAGTAAATCTAGATATTTCATACACTTTCAGTTGGTGGCACACCCTAATCCCTGCATTTTGGTACGGAGCACCATTTGAATTATTTCTCCATCAAAATTTTTCAAGTCCGATGATTGGTTTTTCAATGCTCGCCATTTGTGTGCCATTACTTTCTTTTTTCATTTATTATCGTTTAATGCCTTCATTTGAAAGCAATTTGCAAAAGTTGTTAACCGATACCGGAACAAGTAAAAAGAAGTGGCGAGGAATAGATGACTTGTGGGCAAAAATTACCTGCTACAGCAAAGAAGAACGTTTATTTTTTCGGTTCGCTACACTAATGATGAAACAAGAAAGACAATTTAAGTTAAAAGTATACCCAGCTCTTGGACTATCAATTGTGTTGCCCATTATCTTTGTCTTTAATGAGCTTAGAATTAAATCATTCACAGATCTTTCTCAGGGGAAAATGTACTTATCACTATATTTTTGCAATCTCATGATTCCATCTATCGTTCATATGCTGAAGTTTTCAGGAAGTTATAAAGGAAATTGGATCTATCGAGCTGCTCCTATAAGCCAAGTATCCGCAATTTACAGCTCAACACTCAAAGCTTTTTTAGTGAAATTGTATTTACCTGTATTCCTAATCATCAGCATTGTATTTCTTTGGATTTTTTCAGTTAGAATTGTTCCAGAGTTATTCGTTGTCTTATTGTCAGGGATTGTTCAAGTACTGATTACGTATAAGATCATTAACAATGAATTCTATCCTTTTTCTCAATCCTTTGAATTTGCACAAGAAACACAAACAGCTAAAAATTTTCTACTTCTATTAATCACCGGACTATTTGTAGGAGGGCATCTGTTAGCTTTAGCGATTCCTTATGGCATCTACATTTACCTGTTCACATTACTCATTGCAACTATTATCGGTTGGGCCATCATTTTCCCTAAAAAAACAGTCGTATTCAATATAAAACAACCAGCTGATGGTTCTGTTGTAACTAAAGTTTAGAAAAATTCATATCTTAGCTGTTGAATGTTCAGCAGCTGTTGGATTTCTAATTGCACTAATTCCTGCTGCTAGTTAGGTTTTTGCGAATGTATTTTAGGAGCACTGTCTACACACTTAAGTACAAACAGTAAGAATGCGAATTCTTTAATTTCTATAGAAACTTCGCTCTAAGAAAGGTTTGGTCTCAATGTTAAGTAGTACTGTCGCCATTTTTAGTACAGTAGTCTCAATTCTTGTAGTTTATTATTATGTGCAGAACCTAGAGTTTGCAAGATATCAATCAAGTAGCGTTAAACTATATGTAGCACGTGCCGGTGTAGGAATAGTACCTGTAATTTTATTATCAACCTCATTGTATTTTCTTTTGAGTCGTTTTTAATAGTTCTGTTTGTCTTTAAGTTTTTTAACCAAAAATACAACAAATAGCAAATAAAGTTATTTACTAAAACCATTTCGATTCCAAATCATTTGAAATCAATGTAGTGAATTATTAAGCACACAACTTTGACGAACTAATAACAATCGGACTCGGAAGTGTTCAAACAAAGAAAAGCTGCCATGTTAAGGCAGCTTTTTCTATTTATTAACAGCAAATCTGATATATATTAAACGTTTTTTTTCATCCATTTCAAGTATTTTTACATCACCTTGTTTTATTAGTGCTTCACCAGTATTCAGGACTTTATTATTATCATCTTTGATATATTCTTCATTAAAAGTAATTACATCATTACTTCTACAATCATAAAGTTTATACCAATAAGGTTTGTTATCTATACCCCACAAAGATAAAATCAAGTAGAAACCCTGAAGCAATCAATAAAATTCCTAGAGAGAAATGGACTTTCTTATCATTTAAACCTATTTTTTCAAACAGCCAAATAAGTAAAGCAACTCCGCCTAAATACTGAATACTGCTGATTAAGTAACTATTTGGGATAAGAAATAACTTAGGAAATGATTGATATATTCCTGCCATTAAGCCTAACAAGAATAAAACCAACGGCATTCTTAATTTCCACTGCATCCAATTCACTTTATTTTCTTTTAAATAATTCTCCATTTTTCACACCTCACTGTCTGAAAGTTAAACTGTCCCCTTATTTAAAAAAACTTATAATATTACTACTTCAATATACTTCCGAAAATGAGTTATATTTGACCTTTTAAGTATCCGTTAGTTTAAGAGATAGGATAGGGAAAAAAATAAAATAAAAAGAACCAAAGTATAAATTACACTTATCTTCTTCGTCTTCCAAAGATCTAATAACTTCTTTGAAGTAAGTAAAAGTAAAAATATTGCAGCTACATTTGAAAGTATCTTGTAATCACTAAATAAACCAGCAATAAAGACTAAAAGACTTAAGAACAATAGAAGTTCCATTAAAATAGATACTGCATTGTTTTTTAATTCCTTTTTTATAACTTTATAATCCATTATCAAGACATATAGGAAAGGAACCACTATAACTAAAAAAATAATTACTTTTAAAAACAATACCCCTCCCCCTTGAATTACTGCTTAGTGTTTTCACAAAATATTATTTGTATAACTGTAATATTCTTGAAAGACATAGCATAATCCTTCTTCAACTAACCTGTTCTGTGAGTAGAAGAGAAATATTTATTTTATTCATTCAATGGTTTCCGGTTAATGTCTTTAATATCTATAGGTTTCCGAGGTCCTTTTATCTACCTTATGAGCACAGTACTTAGTGAACAAAAAAATGATCAAAGTGAATAAGTCACTTCAATCATTTTACGAGAGGAATATTAAAGTAAATTATAACAATCGCACTAAATATCATACAAATTAGCCACACCCAAATTGGTTTTTTTTGATGGATAGCTATCACGGAAAACATAATAAACCAAACCACGACTGACCAAGGGAAGTTCCAGCCATTATGATACGTTATGATTTTTAAGAACACCAAAAAAGTTTCTACTATTGACCAGATAATGACCCATATGAATATATAAACTAGCTGTCGTAACATAACAGATGTTTTTGGATAAAAGGTTAAAAAAAGTAAGATGATTGAAGGGAATAGAAAGAAAATCAATCGAAGTTCGTGCATCATTCGATTATGAAACAAGAAAGTTTCATTATATAACCACAACGGATAATCAATAGTTAAGATGTAGGCAAGAAGACTAAATACGCTAATGAAAAGAATAGTTGGATAGTATTTTCTCCAATTTCTCCAAGTTTTCCAATCACTATAACGCCAGGCCACAAATATGAGTGATACAGTAATAAAAAACGGTGTGTACCAAGCAATTGTATCTAACATTTTATACTCCTTTTCAAAACAAAATGTATGGTGTTACTACATTAAGATACCCATCTTAGTTAAATAACAGTCAAATAAATCCAATTTACTCTGTAACCTAATGTTGATACATATGATTTTTAAATACTATATTTTAAATTTCCCTTAAGCTTCCCTAAACTAGCCAGGAAGTAATCATCATTATTATGTCCTTGGAAAAGGATCAATTCATACTTAAGCAGCCAATGACATCAGTAATATTTATAATAATGTCATTTTTCTTTCTAATTGATTGTTATACTATATTCATCTATTTATTTCGAGAATTGAGGATGTATTATGACAACAGCAAAAACAACTTCATCTTCAATGGTTTCCAATCCAGTCTATCCAATCATTTTTGCGATTAGTGGGGTTCACTTATTGAATGATTCAATCCAATCGGTCATTCCAGCGATGTTCCCTGTCCTTGAAAAAGATCTTGGGCTTACGTTTACACAGTTAGGGTTAATTGCATTTGCGTTGAATATGGTCGCCTCAGTGCTACAGCCGGTCGTCGGTTATCTTAGTGACCTGAAACCCAAACCATATTCACTTCCATTTGGAATGACAGCTTCATTTCTAGGGATTTTAGGACTAGCTTTTGCCCCGGAATATTGGATGATTCTAGTTTCGGTCATTTTTATTGGCCTTGGCTCTGCCATTTTCCATCCAGAAGGTTCCCGCGTGTCTTTTATGGCAGCAGGACATAAAAGAGGTCTATCACAATCCATTTACCAAGTGGGAGGAAATACAGGGCAAGCATTAGCCCCACTTATCAGCGCATTTATCTTAGTTCCTCTTGGTCAAAGAGGCGCTGCTCTATTTTTGCTAGTCGCAGCTCTTGGCATTTTTATACTAATGAAGATTTCAGCTTGGTATAAGGCACAGTTAGAACAAGAAAAATTACTGAATCGTAAAAGAGTGCTATTGTCTTCAATGGCTAATTTAACGAAAAAACAAATAGGTGTCGCACTTGGTCTGTTACTCATGATTATCTTCGCCCGCTCCATTTATGTGACGAATATAACAAGCTTTTATATCTTTCATTTAATAGAATCTTACGGGTTAACGATTCAAAAAGGACAGCTCATCATCTTCTTATTTCTAGCAGTAGGAGCAGTCGGCACATTTTTCGGAGGCCCTTGGGCAGACAAATTCGGACGGAAAAATGTCATCGTATTATCGCTTTTAGTCCCAGTACCATTATGCCTTCTCTTGCCATATGTACCATTATCAGCAGTCATTGTTCTGCTAATACTTATTGGATTTTTCATCATGCTAAGTTTTTCGGTCACGGTGGTTTATGCACAGGAACTTGTGCCGAGTAAGATTGGGACGATGGCGGGACTAACAGTTGGACTAGCTTTTGGTATGGGGGCTATTGGGGCAGTTGTGATCGGTATATTAATGGATCATATTGGTATTTATACGACGATGATCATCATTTCATTTTTACCAATACTAGGACTTGTTGGACTTGCACTACCTCGTGATCAGAAGATGACTTCAGAACCGTACATTTCTAAATGATTATCAGGTGAGAAAAGATTGCAATACAGACTTTTCAACTTCCTTCATTCAAAAGACACCCCCAATCAAACTAATAGTAGATTGGGGGGTCTTTTTGTTAAATGAAATTGTAGTGAATATCGGGAATGAAGAAATATTTTTCCTCCTGTCATTAGCTTATTACCTTAAATCATGTATACTTATTCTCTTTAACATAGGTCCATCCACTGTCCTAAATAGTACTGGTTGTCCTTCCGATGTAGCATATTCACTTAATGAAAAAGCACCTTTCATCGCTTCCATCTGAACATCTACACGAACCTGATTTTTTTTCAATTCCGCTTCTATTTCTTTGGCAATACTAGTAGTGAACCCCTTCGAAAAGCGAATAACAATATCAATATCACTCGATTTCGTTGTCGTTTCTTTCCCACTCGCCAGTTCAAACCCAACACTTCCAACTGGTCCCCAATTGAGTGAATGATTATTCATTAATTTGCTAACTCGTTCCAAATAATTAAAAATTTCTTTAGAATTATCGTTCCATTTCCTTTCTTGCGCTAGCTGTTCCGGTGTAATCCGCCTCACAATTTGTTCTACTGACAAGAAGGCGGCGAACCGTTCATTTCTCTTGGGACCACGTACTCCAACTGGCACAAGTCCTTCACTTACCTTGGCACGCCTCACTACTACAAAAGGTGCATTGGCGATTGACGTTTCAACCCATTCTGGCAATGGTGAATTACTGATCAAATCCGTAACACTTTCAAATTCTAACAAGTCATGTGTATTTAGTTCCACTGCTCACTCAACTTTTCTCTGACTAAAATTGATGCTGCCCTGCCAGATTGAGCAAAATTAGACTTTAACCGTACACTTAAATCAATTGAACCATCCATCCATACGTCTTCAATGGCAAGGTCTATCTCTTTATATATGATGTCCCTCTCTTTTTTCCCAGGAGTGTCTGCTTCTACTCCATCTACTAACGAGGACAGGGCACCTAACTTTTCGAATGACTCAACATCATACGCCATTGCCGGTACTTTTTTCGTAGCAGCTTCCAATTCTTCAAGACTTCTCTGAGTAATCCTAGCAGCCGATTGTTTTGACATGACATGTACATTCACACCATCATCACGTAGTGCAATCAGTCGATTCGCCTGCATACCATGTGACAAAAATGCACCTGATATCGCATTTCCCGGTATGAATGCAATTACTGGATGACCATTTAGTCTTGCTGAAGCATAAGCATCCACCGCGGCTGCACAAGCTTGGTGAATACCGAGAAGTTCTTCATGGTAGCCGTAAGCCTGACCCGGAACATCGACGATTGCTACAATGGTACGCTTTTCACTATTTTGATCCACTTCCATGGCTTCTCGAACATGTTTTGCGATTGACCAACCTTCCTGTAAACCAACTTCACCTTTTCTCGCACGCGGAAAACGATTTTGAGAGTCAGGAACTACGGCAATAAATCGGACTGCTTTCTCTCCAATCATTCTGTCTGCTACTCGAACAGATGGTATATCCCCTATTTCTAAAGCATCTTCACGTAGCAAATCAAACCATTTTCTCCCACGCCCCATGGCTTCTTCACTCTCTAAAATAATCGATTTTTCCTCCTTAACCACTGCATTTTTAGACTCAGCCCAAAGCAACCGTACTTTTTCAGATGACAACCGATGCTCTGGATCGACCAAACTTAAAAATGTTTCGTATCGCCTTACCTGCTCTGTCCTAGGAACAAGAATCGTATCGTCGTTTATATAAGATGAAATCACTTCTATGATAGATTCTATATCATCTTCGATCATAACATCAGCAAAACCAGCAGCGGTCCGCTGTTCTCCTCCAATCGTTCTCCAGATGAGTAGCCTGTCTTTCGAATCAAATTCACGGATACCAGCTTCCTGTTCTATTACTTCCGGACCGTTTAGCCCAAGACGTCCTCCACGAGTCATAATGATTGTGCTGCAAAGACCAGCAGTAATGGACATTCCTCCAAATGCTCCGATTTTCCCAGGAATAACTGCGATAACTGGGACATAACGTCTTAACTCCACAATGGCTGCACAGATTTCAGCGATTGATAGCACACCATAATTTGCTTCTTGAAGTCTAACGCCTCCTGTATCTAACACCAACACAGGGATCGTTTTTGTACCAGCTTTACAATCTTTTAGCACCATTTCAAGTACACCAGCAATTTTCGAACCGGATACTTCACCAATCCCGCCACCCAGGAAGTTTGCCTCTATTGATATGACAACGGCTAGCTGTTTGTTAATTGTTCCTTTAGCAATAATAACTCCATCATCACTTTGCGGTACGATTCCCTGTGGCTCCAAATGAGGGGATTCTAGATCATCCCATGGGCCAAGCAATTCTTTATAGGTACCATTATCTAATATCCCATGAACTCGCTCGCGTCCGTTAGATTCTACAAAACTGGTTTTTAGTGTTCTAATCATTAGAGATTACCTCCAGTGCCTGTTCAAGACGGAGTTTCACTACACCTGGTGTTGCACCGAAGTCGTTTATTTTAACCTTCACTGCAACATCATACTGTGAGAAAAAACGTTGAACAACAGATTCCCAAGTATCTTTATATCCAGTTATTCCTGTTCGAATCGTCACTTCCGTTTGAGAACTACCAGAAGGTTCCATCATAATTTCTAGATCACCCGATCCGACGACACCTACATGTGCAAGGTTATTAATTTTTTTCGTTGCAGGAAACGTGAATGTCATACTTTCCAAATGAAGCACCCCCATTTAATTTGTATATACATAATCTTTCCGAGTTATATTTTCTGTTTTATTTGCTTGGATTTTATCTAAAAACAGCGTAGCAGCTAGCAGATCAGCACTGCCACCTGGTGAAATATTTCGTTTTGTGAAATTCTCGTCAAGTGTATTTAGCCAATCCAAATTGCCATTAGTAAGTAAAAAATGTGCCTGATGTTTGGCAAACGATAGGGCTTCAAGTCCTTGACGATGTAAAATACACGTATCATCCAGCTGGGCAATTAATGAAAGAAGCGCATTAAGTCTGGCATCCTCTTCCGTAAAACCTGACTCTCTTGAACGATTTAACATAGGGAGAGAAAATTTCATAATAGTTGGAAACCCTTGTTGAGCTTCCCCTCTTGCTCCACCTACACCATATTTTGCAGTAACATTACTACCATTTGTATTAGTTTGCGGACAATACCTATCAGTAAAATGCGCTAATTCACCGGCCAGTGTAACAACTTCTTCTATGTTATACATTCCTTTTCCCATCGAAGAAGATGATACGAGCAGGCCGATAGCCCAAATAGCCCCTTTATGCGTATTCACTCCGAAAGTTACTTCAAACATTCTTTTTTCTCCAGCACGACCAATCTCTGCAATTTCTTCTCTTAGAGATTGTGAAGGACTGCGTCCATAGCTAATGAATGCAATTTTTTCAAAAGTTTCTGCTAGTGATTCCGCTGATATTCTCATCAATTGAAGAGTTATATCATGGTGTGCACCATTATTTCTTTTGTCAACAAGTCCTGGCTTCGGTGTAAGTTCAACTTCTTCTATTAATGAATGAACGGCTAATTTAGCTGCTGTGATACTAAAAGATTTCTTCTCGTTAAACATTTCGCTCCTCCTATTTACCAACTCCTGAATTTTGCCGGCGGTTCATATAGCCCATCTGACCACTCGACAATTTCCTCTATATTTTTTGCAGCCAGTAGTGACCGCTTTGCATCAGTTCTGCGAATTTGTAAATCTTCCGGAAATGCGATCAATCCTTCACGTCGCAATTTATCTGTTTTATTAGAATTATGCTTTAACCCAACTGATGTAACACCAGCTATGGCTGCAATGGCTTCCCGTCGTTTTTCCATGCTGTCAGCCTTGTACAGATAGGCAATCCCCTCTTCAGTTACAACATGCGTGACATCATCACCGTAAATCATGACCGGTGCTGTAGCAAGTCCAGAATCTTTTTTCACGTCAATTGCATCTAGGGACTCGACAAAAACAGGCTTATTTCCAGCTTGGAATGTCTCTACCACTTGCACAACCAGTTTTTTTCCACGAGCTAATGGATCTTCTGACGTTATCATGTTTAACCAGGCAGGCGTTGAATGACGGCGTCCACCGGGATTATGTCCCATATTAGGTGCCCCTCCGTAACCAGACAATCTACCTCTCGTTACGGTAGAGGAATTTCCTTCCTCATCTATTTGTAAAGTGGACCCGATAAACAAGTCAACTGCATATTGTCCTGCCATTTGTGAAAGGGTCCGATTTGAGCGCATGCTGCCATCACGTCCAGTGAAAAACACATCACGGCGGGCGGCTACATATTTCTCCATGCCAACCTCCCCACCAAAACAATGGACACTTTCGACCCAGCCACTCTCAATCGCAGGAATCAATGTAGGATGAGGATTTAATGCCCAATGTTTGCAAATCTTCCCTTTTAATCCGAGTGATTCTCCATATGTCGGTAGTAGTAATTCAATTGCTGCAGTGTTATACCCAATACCATGATTCAACGACTGTACTTCGTGCTTTTCATAAATACCGCGAATAACCATCATCGCCTGCAAAATTTGAATATCGGTAATGTGACGGGGATCGCGTGTAAATAACGGTTCAAGTTCATACGGTTTATCAGCAACAACAATATAGTCAATCCACGATCCGGGTATATCCACTCGCGGTAAATCATCCGTTAATTCATTCACCTGTGCGATGACAATCCCATCACTAAATGCGGTAGCTTCAATAAGTGTCGGTGTTTCTTCCGTGTTCGGTCCTGTATACAGATTTCCAAATCGATCCGCTTTATCCGCTGCGACCAATGCAACAGACGGAATCAAGTCTATGAAAAGGCGCCCATAAAGTTCAAGATACGTATGAATTTCACCCATCATCAATTGCTTATCTTCAAGCATTTGAGACATCCGGAGGCTTTGCGGACCTGCGTAGGCAAAATCCACTTTCTTCGCAATGCCACGCTCGAACAGATCAAGATGTTCAGGTCTTGAGATACTAGACATAATCATGTGCAAATCATACAAGTTTTTAGGATTCGTTTGGGCAAGTGCTTCTGAAAGAAACGAAGCTTGCTTTTGATTGTTACCTTCTAGAACTACACGATCGCCAGGTCTGATTAACTTTTCCATTACATCTACAATTTGATCAGTTGGGATCACCATCCCGTTTACCAAACCTTTGACACTATCTATTCGTCTATTTTTCGCATCGAGCCGTGTCGTCCATATCCGCTTTTTATTACCAAACTGTTTTGTCGATCCCATTACTCATTCCCCTTTCATCATTTCAATAAATGTTGTTTTGCTACAAACTGACAATCATCAAAACCATTCTCCGCTACTGATAAAACTCTAGCCTCTGGAAATGCCTTTGTTGCTAAACGTGACAGCACTGATCCCGGTGGCATTTCGATAAACAGTCTTGCTCCTTTTTCATACAGAACCCTGGAAGCATCATGCCATTGAACAGGAGAAGAAACACTCTCAGCGAGATCTTGTCGAATGTCGACAGGGTCATACAAAAGACGTGCCCTTCGATTTCCCGCATATGGAATAACTGGCTTATAAAATAAAATATCATGAAGCGCTCCAGTTAGATCATCTGAAACAGATGATAAAAGTGGACAATGTGATGGTGTACTAACATTTAGCATTGTGGCACAACGTGCACCATTCTGCCGTGCATGATCGAGCACATTTTGTAGCCCTGGCAAAGCACCCGAGATCGTTATTTCATCTTGGGAATTTTGATTCGCCATAAATACCGGATTTTTTTCATCGAAATAATAAGCAACAAGCGATTGAAGTTTATAAAATTCCATCCCTAGTACAACGCCCATACCAAATCCTTCTGGGTATGCTTTTTCCATTAACTCTCCACGTAACTTGACGATTTTCACTGCGTCTTTAAGTTCAATGACACCCGCAGCCACCGCTGCGCTAAAAGCACCGACAGAATGACCAGCGACAAAATCAGGTTTTACTCCTTCAGCTTCAAATGCTTTAAAAGTAGCTACTCCCGCAGTCAAAAGTGTAAGCTGAACAGCCTTTGTTGAAACAAGAGCCTCCTTCGAATGGAAATTGAAAACGCTCTCATTTAATGATTCGGTAACTGTATTTAGCACATTTTCCACTGCAGCACATTTCGGCAAATCATGTAGAAGTCCTGGCTTCTGGGAACCCTGCCCAGGAAACAAAAAAGCAAGCTTCACATTGTTAGCCTCCTTAGATTTGATAAACTATGAACGAGTCTTTTTTTGGATACTACTTATCACGTCTCTATTATGTTTCGATAAAACTACTGACAATTCTGTAAAGTTTTGTTGTTCTAACAATTTTATTATGATTTCATGTTCTAAAATGGATTTTTCTATATTCCCTTCGTTAGTAAAAGAGTTACTTTGAATTTTTAACAACGGCCAGCCTAGACGAGAGTACATATCATTAATCATTTCACTTTTACTCATCTTAATAAGACACATATGAAAAGAGTGATTTAATTGAGTATAGGAATAGACATCCTCAACTTTTTTCATTTCTTCAAAAAGTTGATTCATTTCTTTTAATAAAACGTTATCTATCCCCTTCTTTTTAATTCTATCCATCCCCATATTTTCAAGCATATTTCGAATTTCAAGAAGATCGTATATTTCATCTTCGGTATAATCTTTTACAATCGCTCCCTTTCGTGGAATTCTTTCAACTAGCCCTGCAATTGCAAGTAAGTAGATTGCTTCACGAACTGGTGCCCTGCTAGTACTGTATTTTTCAGCATAGATGTGTTCAACTAACTTGTCACCCGACTTAAGTACACCGGTAATTATCTGTTCTGTTATATGTTCTGCAATTAAAGTAGATAATGCGTTATTCATGAATTTCATGTTGAAGCCCCTCTCTTGAATTTAGAATATAGTCGACCGTCGACTATATTATACAAACAAACAAAAAATTATTCAATGTTTTTAGAAAATTAAAATAATTGTTTGCTTTTTTATTTTTTTCCCTTTATGATAAATCCAGAATACAGTCGACTGTATATTTCTTTAAATGTAAGCGCTTGCTTTAATATCTATTTTCTTTTCTTTCGGTGTTAACTACTTTAATAAAAATAAAACAGTGAGGTGTAAATATGGTTATTTTTGGTGTAGCATTACTGGCAATTTGTATGCTAATCGGTGTTTTTTTGGGTGAAATATTAGGTCTCTCCATTGGTATTGAAGCAAATGTAGGCGGTATAGGGCTTGCGATGATAATACTCATTCTACTCGTTGATTATTTAAAAAAACGTGACAAACTTAGTCAGCCGGCTCAAGAAGGTCTCAGTTTTTGGAGTGCCATGTACATTCCAATTGTCATTGCCATGTCGGCTAATCAAAATGTTGCTGGTGCACTTGACGGCGGCCCGCTCGCCATTATGGCAGGGGTTGTAGCTGTTGTAATTAGTTGGATGCTTGTTCCTCTTTTAAGTAAGGGTGGATCTGAGACAGCAATTGATAAAACTGTAGAAGAAAAAACTATTATTATAGGGGGCGAAGATTACAATGCTCGAAACATTAAGTAAAGTTTTTTCAAATAATCCACTGATAGTTTCATTCGCAGTCATTGGTATAACGATGTACGTCGCATACGTTCTTTCTGATAAATTAACAAAAGGACGAATCCACGGGTCAGCAATTGCCATTATTCTCGGTTTATTACTGGCATATATAGGAGGAGTGCTAACAGGGGGCGAAAAAGGGCTATCGGATATTAGCATCTTTGCTGGAATCGGTTTAATGGGCGGTGGAATGCTTCGAGATTTTGCAATTGTCGCTACTTCGTTCGGCGCAAGTTTCGATGAAATTAAAAAAGCTGGAAAGAGCGGTGTTGCAGCTCTGTTCATTGGTGTCATATTGTCTTTTGTTGTCGGTGTCGCTATTGCTTATGCTTTCGGCTATAGGGATCCTATCAGTCTCACAACTATTGGTGCAGGCACAGCAACTTATATTGTCGGTCCCGTTACTGGGGCTGCAATTGGGGCGAGCTCTGAAGTTATTACGATCAGTATCGCAGCCGGACTTGTGAAATCAATCTTAACAATGATTGGCACCCCGTTTATTGCTAAGTACATTGGTTTAAATAATCCTCGCTCAGCCATGGTTTACGGAGGGTTGATGGGAACAACAAGCGGTGTTGCCGCCGGTCTTGCTGCAACAGATCCTAAATTAGTACCTTATGGTGCTGTCACTGCAACATTTTATACAGGTCTCGGCGTCTTATTGGCTCCATCTGTATTGTATTTAATGACAAAAGCTATTTTCGGATAGAAAAGAGGACGATCCTATAAGTCATTATTTACTGACTTATAGGATCGTCCTCTCTTATTTTTATAAAATACTGATAATGTCAGAGTGTTACTTGCAGACGGCAGTTGTAGTACGTTACTTCAGTTTGAAATATTATTTCCTTTGGGAAGGAGCATTTCATTACTTGAGTATCGTATGTATGGAATTTACAATAATCTGCGATGCTTATAGGTGTCTTCCCTTGTATTTTTCATCATTTGAATAACCATTATTATAAAAATCCAGCTACTAGCTTAGTTGCTAGATTCCTACTTTGTTCATGCAATTAATCTATCTCATCTAGCATTCTGGTCCTATTAAAAGTTTTTCAAGAGTTTATTGATTCATGATACGAATATAAGCCTTCCAAGGTCCAACATCTTCTTTATACCTTTTTGCCATCACTCTGGCAATTTGGGATATATGATCAAGATCATGGGCAACCCATGTTGATATTTGTTCTCTAAGTTTTACACGTCCAAATTCCGGATGTAAACCCGTTTGTTCTAAATCTGTAAGAGCATTAATTAAACTACTTAACCTTTCTAGGCTATTCACACGGAGCTCTGTATACTCACTAAGTAATTGTTCAATAGTTTTTTCTGAGTTTTGGTGAAGTTGACTAAAGCGATCAAATACAGGGAAGGTTTCCGTTTCTCCCTTTGAAATAATTATTTCTATTCGAGGAATCCAGTTATATTTTTCCCCTTCGATAAGGTGACCAATTACATCAAAGGCATTCCAAGTTTCTTCTCCTTCATCACAAACAGTCCATGAATTCGATAATCCAAAGAGCAAATTACTAAGTACTTTTGGTGTACGTTCGAGTATTTCAATTGCCTCTTCAATCTGAAACTTCATTATGATAACCTCCCTCTATAAATAGTTTATCATTGTCCCTTTTCTATGGGTGGCACCTTTTCCTTTGTTGGTACCTGTGCATTTTTGACGAAAAAGTGCCACCCATATTTTTTGTTTAAAAGTTTTCAAACCCGTAAAAAAGTTGAAGCGACCGAAATTTAATTTCAGTCGCTTTATTCATTAATTTAATCAATTTCTGCAAATGAGACTTATTGATTCTTCATAAATCCAATAACCTTGCCGTTAATTAACACATCTTCTTTCTTCATCTGGATCGGTTCGTATTTCGCGTTCTCAGAAAGTAGTAAGATGGAGTCACCCATCGGCATGAATTTCTTCATGGTCGCTTCTTCGTCAATAATGGCAATGACAATATCCCCATTGGAAGCAGATTGCTGACGATTGACGATGACGACATCCCCTTTATCAATACCTGCATCCTTCATACTATCGCCTGTAACAATGAGTGCAAATGAGTTTGATTCAGATACAACCCATTCTTTAGGCAGAGTAAGGACAGAATCATAAACAATATTGACGGATATTGGAACGCCTGCTGCCACATCGCCAATAAGGGGAATCTTACATTTCATATCAAGATTCACCAATAAGCCTGATTCTACGTCCGTAATTTCAACAATATTTTCATTGTCTAACTCTGTGGACATGCTATATTTTTTATTGTTTTTCAAGTTTACATACAATTTTCTGTTTTTCGTTTCAGGTAGAAATTGCGGTTGGCATTTCGGCAGGTCATTGAGAACCTCACCTGAGCGATCCATACAAATCACATCGATGCCATCCGTAACGATTCCATAACGGACACGTGAATTTGCTTCTAGATACGATTTCAATTGTTGGGTGGCATCTTGAATTCCACTTCCGAACCGTTTCACTTCAGCGAAGATATACGGAACTATTTCACCTTTGGCATAGATCTGCACAGCAATATCAATATAGCCTTTTTTTGAAAACTGCTGTACCGGAAACTCCAGTTCCAATAAATCAAGTGGATATCCATACGTTTGATAAAGCTCACGTATCAGCCATTGACGGACAACTTCTTCTTTAGAATTTAGATCAGTCACTTGGTTTGTTAGCTTATACCCTTGAATTCCAATGGATTGGAAAGGACGCAATTGACAATCTCTTTGCATCCGAAGATATTCCATATTCATTTCTTTAATAAATTTAGTTGGCTTATTAACAGAAGACATATATAACAATTCATTTGCCCGCGTCATCCCTACATACAACAATTTACGATCTTCTGAATCCATCAACTCTTCTTCATCCAAATCATAAAGTCGCGTATTCGGGATGACGCCTTCATTCAAATCAATCAAAAAGATGACTTTGAATTCTAGCCCTTTAATCGAATGCATGGTCACCAATTTCACTTTATCAGACTCGAAATTGGCTTCCGAAGACTGAAGGATTTCACATGCAATTCCCCCACTCTTCAATCCTTGGCTCACGCTCTCAATAATTCGTTTTTCTTTAGCTACAATACATATTTCAGCAAATCGATAATCATTTGTAAGCGTCTGTATTTCTTTAATTAAAAAGTTGATTTGATTTTGGCTTGACGTAAAAAAACGATATATAGGTGGATGACCATGCCGATCAATTAATGAAGGCTTTACAAAGTCTACATTCGTATTAATAGAAGAATCATTTTCAATGAGCTGATAGGCTGCCTTTGAAATTTCAGTCGTCGTACGATAATTTTTACTAAGAATTCTGGATTTCCCACTCATATCGTACCCTATTGATGTATAGGGTCTTCCTTTTCCGAGCCATGATTGCGAATAAATACTCTGTGTATTATCTGCAACAAACATAATCGACGAATATGCTTTCTCCTGATATATACATTTTAGAAACTCTAGCTGCACTTTCGTCAAATCTTGACTTTCATCTATGATCACATGCGTATACTTCCCGTGATTCATTTGCTGGGCTTCTTGCAAAGCCAATAAGTTCATTTGTTTAAAGGTTAAATAACCTTCTTTGGCAAGTAATTCGTTAAATGTCTCCATCAATTCAAAGATTCCTGCACGAAGATCTGAGTTTCTCGAAAGTTTTTGAGGTGCCCCACTCCCACCCGATGCTCGGCCTGTTCGATCAATTTGTTGATACGTGGCTACATCTTCAATCTGACAGGCGTTAATCCAAGTTACTTCATCCAATAAGAACAGACTATTTTTGGGAGATATTATTTTACTCTTCGGGTATTTGTGTTGCACATGGTGGATCGCCTTTATCATTACCTTATGATCTAACATACTATTAGAGGGTTTCAATGAAAGGTTCAAACGGCGTATGTGCTGTGTAAAATATTTATACATGAGGCTATCAATCGTTACAATTTCAACCTCACTATCCTTGGCGAATAATTGTTCATATTTTTCCTGCTCTTCATCGGCAAGTTTTTGATATTGATATTTTATGTATTGTAGTAATGTTTTATTGTAAGTGACGAGAAGTATCGTATCATCTTCTTCATGACTATAATGATTTTGCAAAAAGGAAATGCGTCTAATTGCCACAGTCGTCTTGCCTGACCCTGCAACACCTTTAACCATCATATGACCGTTTGGTTCGAGCTCTACAATCCTTCTTTGCTCCATATTTAGTTTCATCTTGCCACCTCCATTCTATTAATTATCAGGGACTTTCTTCTTATATCTATTTTAGATACTGGTTAGGTATATAGCAACTTTCTTTCTAATATTGAAGAAATTGTCTTGTGTTATTATTTACTTGTGCAAGTGTAGGTTATTTAGAAAATATCGCTTGATGGTACAAGTCTTCTCTTTGTTAGGGTTTACTTAATCAAACAAAAGAACGTAGGATTCAATGACTAAGTCATCAACATAAGGTTCTTCGGAAATTGCTTATATATCGTATATCACTTTATTTTTTATGGTAATATTAGTAAAAATAATATCTATTGAGGTGAGTATACTGTTAATTAATGTTTTAATCACACTTGGTTTAGTTTTGGCTATTTTTTCTTCAATTGCAGCATGGTTGAATACTCAGATTATCCTAAAAGAATTATCTGAAATAAAGGCAAAGTTAGAAATTAAGGAAGATAAGAAACCTTCCTTTCTCGATAAAGACTATGATAATGACTAATTTAGAAGTCGAAATGAAAACAGGCTAGGTTGTTGGAAATGAGTTTAACAAGGTTGCTACTAGTATCCAACACAGCGCAATATATTCAGCTTAGGAAGATACACTTCAGCTGCTCTTGTATTTCCCCATTCCTAGGAAAGGAACAATTATTACTATTTCGTTAATCGAGTTTGTAAACAGAAGACACCCCTAAAGCTAATAGTAGCTTTAGGGGTGTCTTCTAATTTTTTCAATATATTAATTTAAAAGCTCATATAGCCCGATCATTTTAGCAAAAGGGGATGGCACAAGTCCTGTTAAAACTAAAAAGACTGAGCCCAATTAAAACGCTTTTCTATTCATGCGGAGTTTATTGAATAGCATAACTAGAATCCAAATGGGAATCGATTTTCACCTCATATACAGAATTGAGTCGTTTTCATCCCTGGATGTGATTGGTTATTTTCAAAATGCATAGAAAAATCACTAGTTAAATATCCTCATTATCTCCATTTAATCTTTTCACTTCTTTTTCTAAATAATTCAGTCGTTTATTTATTCTATATATAATCGGCAAATATGCAATCACACCAATGATTAACCAGCCCATATATTAAGTTCCCCTTTTTTGAATTATTTAACTGAATTACACAACTGCAGCAACAGAAAATACATCAGTTAGGAGCTTTTTTACTTTTATCGATTCTGTGATATTCAGAAAGTTGAATGACTCGAACATTCCGTGTATTTACCGAACAAATACAGCGAAGCATCAACAACTTGAAAAGCAGCATCACTACAAACAGTTGGTGGTTCAAAGTATCCAATTGGTATGTATTTTCGGTTTTCAGATGTAACCCTTGGAATTATGAGAATATTCCCGTTGGTAACTCGATCTTCAGTAAAACTACTTGAGGCATCAGCCCATTTACGCGTAGATTCTTTCTTACTCTCCAATCGCATTTTCCGAACTCCTTCAACTCTTCTCATTACATACGGCATTTTTCTAAGCTCTGGAGGTGGACAATCAGCTAAATATAAACAGAATCTTTTAATATTATTTACTAATTCCCTAGCTCCAACCCATGGTCTAAAATATTTAGCAGATAACGGTTCAAGTTTAATAAACTCTTCCATTTCTATTTCAGTAAAAATAAAATACCCCCCGTCTGCCGGCTTACTCCCATATAGCATTGGTTGTACGTCACTTATTGGATTTGAACGTTTTTCTATAAATATACTTTGTGCATCTAACAAATATTGATTTATGTTCTTCACACTTAAAACTGTAGGATCTCTACTTATATCTGGATAAGAATAAAGTGATTTTGTTAAATCATTATGATTACTAAAACCAATAATGACACAGTAAACAGCAGCTTTTCCTCTTGCTTCGTTAGTCCATTTAAATGTTTGATGGGCAAAGTGAATAGTGATTCTTTTTGTATTGAATAAATAATGCCATAAGATAATAGCTTGATCTCCTTGAACGATCGAGTTTGTCGACACAAGGCCTACCTTAATTTTTGTGTGCTGAATATAATCGGCGGCTTTTATGTACCAGGCAGCAACATAGTCAAGAGAACCCGATTTTTTAATCACACCAGTAATAGGATTCATTTCTTCTTTTTGTTCATCAGTCATTATAGATGAACCAATAAACGGAGGATTACCCAAAATAAAACTCAGTTTTTTATTTGATGCTACTTCGTTCCAATCTATTTTTAATGAGTTTCCGTAAATAATATTGGGTTTTTTCTTTAATGGTAATCGGACAAAATATTCTCCAAACTCATTACTTACTGCCATATTCATTTGATGGTCGATAAGCCATAATGCTACAGAAGCAATCTGAGAAGCAAACTCGTCAATTTCAATCCCGTAAAATTGATCTACATCAATCAAGACTAATGAATCAATCTCGAGAACCATTTGTCCACTTAATTGCTTTCTTAATATTTCAAGTTCTAACAGTCGCAGCTCCCTATATGCAATAATTAGGAAGTTACCGCAACCACACGCAGGATCAAGAAAACTCAATGTACTTAGCCCTTTATGAAAATCTTCAAGCTTCCTTCTATTCCCTTTTACACTTTCAAACTCTCTCCACAGCTCGTCCAAGAATAGTGGTTTAATAACCTTTAAGATATTCTCTTCACTTGTATAGTGAGCACCTAACTCACGTCTCTGCTGTTTATTCATTACACTTTGAAACAATGAGCCAAATACGGCAGGGGAAATTCTTCCCCAATCCAAAGCGGCGCAATCTAATAACAAATTTCTCATTTCAGAATCAAAAGATGCAAGGGGTAGATGTTTTTCAAAAAGTCCTCCATTTACATAAGGGAATTTATTAAGATTTTCATCAATATTTTTAAAACGATTTGCATCAGGTGTGTTTAATGTGCTGAAAATATTTTCAATATGTAACGCTAAGTCTTTACCATCTTCAGTTGTATCCTGTTCTATATAATCTCGAAATAAATTCTTTTCAAAGATACCTGTATCATCTGCAAATAAACAAAAAAGTAATCGAACTAAATACACTTCGAGATTATTCCCTACATATCCGATTGCTTTTAACTTATCATGTAGGTCTCCCATTTTCTCAGCTGCTTTAATATTAACGGGGTCTTGTTCTTTGTAATCTTGCTTTTGATAACCAGCTATGAATCCAAATAGTTCAATATTTTGATGAAACTGTTCAATGGAAAATGTTCTTTTAGCATCTGTTTCTAAATCATATAGTACAAATTTTTCAAAGTCAGAAACCAATATATATTTAGGTAATTCAGATTCCTTCAAGCCTGGGAAATAATCTTTAGCCTGTTTGTATGCTCTTTCTAAATCTTTGCCTCTAGACTTATGCTCGATCACAAGAACGCCTTTCCACAAAAGATCGATATAACCATTTCGTCCATCTAAAGTTTTAACTCGTTCTTCAAATGTCGCAACACGCCTTCTAGATATACCAAATACGTTTAAAAAATCATTCCAGAAAGATTTCGCTTCTGCATTCTCATTTTTTTCATCTTTCCATTCATTAGTAAAACTAATTGCCCTAGCTCTAATTTCATTCCAACTTAGCATCGCCATGATAAAATACCTCCATATAATTCATAAATTTTAATTATTAGTAAAATTTTTCTCACTTATTTTGCAATAAGAAAGACAGACTTCCTCAAACGAAGTCCGTCTTTTCTTTTGAATAACTAATAATCAATTTTCCACCAATTTTCTAGTTATCATACTTTGCATACGCCATGATTTTACAGATTCTTCAACAGAATTATTTTTATCGACTTTCATCCATTCATCCCAAAAATCTATGGTGCCACTGTCTGGACGATTATTTGGTTCTGATATTCTTACACGACTTGGTAATAAGCTTGCATCACCCACGATTAATGCCTCTCCTCGATCTAGTACAGGAAGCAAATCTGTAAATCCGCCTAAGTTATCAGGTAAAAGTCGTTTAATGACATTTTGGTCTTCTGCATTAGATAGTCTCATAGAAATAAAGTTGTTACATTGGCTCAATATTGTCTTATTTACTTCAGAGGGTCGTTGACTAATGACAACTAAACCAATACCATATTTTCTTCCTTCTTTCGCAATTCTCTCAAAACTTCTTTGTGCAGAATCTGTAATTCCAGATGATCTTGCGTTTTCGGGAATGTACAAATGTGCTTCATCACATAATAAAGCAATAGGATGACGATCCTCTTTTTTTGTCCATTGTTGGAGTGAAAAGATTAAACTCGCTATTCTTCCAATTACCATTGGTAATATATCTGAAGGTACCTCAGACAAATCGATTATTTTTACCCCACCTTTTTTTAAGTATTGATGATCTCGGCCCGACAACAATGCATTCGAAAGTCGATTCATCCACCCCCATTCATTAACACTCTCTGGAGGATTCATCATGAATGCTAACCTCTTATCCGAAACTTTATTTTCTAATCTAGCAATGAATCGGCTTAATTTACCATTGAATTCACCTTGTTTAACAGTATCTTTCTTCGCCCCAGGTACCATCTCAGTATCTAACCTTATTAATTCATCTAGCACTTCACTTAAATTATAAGGAACTGGACTATCTACTGTAAAATTGTTAAGAATTTCTTCTTCTCCAATTTCCTCCAAAAATTTTCTTTTAGCTTCTATAACAGTCCTTGATAATACCATTGATTGGTTTGGGGCATTCTGATCACTTCGATCTACTAGCATACCCATCATATCTTCATAGCCTAATAACCAATATGGAAAACATAAGATTCCATCTTCAATATCTTTTCCAAGTTCGATATCACCTGGTCCAGCAATTCTATAATGCTTAATACCATCATCTATTAGCGTCTTGTACTCTCCATGTAAATCAAAAAGAATTGCATTAGAATTATCTAAAGTTGCAACTTGCTCTAAAAGCTTAGCCGTTGTCCAAGATTTCCCTGACCCTGTACTCCCAACAATTACAGCATGACGTTGGAAGAATTTGTTAGCATCTAAATATGCAATTGCATTATCATCTAATGTATAATTCCCTAGACTTAATGCATTCCTTTCTTCACCAGATTGAAAAGAAATAGCAGTCATAAAAGAAGTTAACTTTACACCATCTATAGGAAAGCAACTCGCATCAATTTCTGGAACAGTTTCAAGTGTCCTTCTAAAAACATTTGTTTGTTCTAAAACTCTATCAAAAAAAGTACCTATTAAAGTAATTCTTACTGAATTGCTCTCATTTGGATATATTTCTTCTTCTTCATCAGTCTCTTCCGCTGGTAATTCATTTACAGATTTACGTACGATTTTATTTACCATTCCAATTAGATGTTGTCCTGCCCTACTACTTCTTAGTGCTACTAAACGATTCACTTGCATACTACGTAATTTTTCAATATTATCAACATTTAAAATCACACTAGCCGTATCCACAGCGAAAACTTTCCCTAAGGAATCTCTTTCTTGATAATCAAATATCCCCAAATTTTCTCCTCCTATAAAATAAATTTCAGTAATTCGTTTAAATCCCAAATAGAGTCTTCTACTTCAATATCATCAGTATTTGGAAAAACTATTTTTGAACCCGTTTTATATTCTTCAATTCCCAAAATTTTTGCGTGTATATTACTTTTAATAAATTCTCTCGCTTTGACAGTTAATTCCTTCGAAATTATTAAAATAGGTGTTTGGGTTGTCCTCATTTTATCTAGTAACTTTGGTTGGATGTGCGCATCATTAAAACCAAATCCAATTATCAAAATTGATTTGGATTTAGCAAATAATTCATCGACCCTAGTTATGAGACTTCTAAAAGGATCATCGTGCGTATGTTGATATTTCCCCTTCCCAGGCGTAATCATTACAGGGGTGAGTTCACTTATGCCATGAAAGTCATCTGGTAACGACATCACTCGTAAATCGGAGGAAAGATACCAATCAATTGACCCATGCACTTTAAGAACTTCAACCGTATTTGTCTTTCTAACTTCTCTTCTAATCTGTCCATTAAATCTTTTTATATAATGTCCTTCAAATCCAGCATAAGGATTAAGACTAGCTTGATCAATTGCATATTCCGCTAATCGATCATAGTTCGTAGTTACTAATTTGATGCAAGGAGAAGTAGTAACATTAAGATAGTTTAACAATCTGCTAAGTGGTAGATCAATTTCATTCATAGCAACTTGTCTTCGTATTTCTAAATCCTTAGTACTTATTAATTCCCTTGTTATTAATATTATTTCTGTTTCTAAATTGGAAGATAGATCAATAAGATGTAGCGCTTGTTCTAAATCTGTTCCTTTCCTGAGTTCACCTTTAAACAACTCCCATTGGTCTTTTTCAGAATCACTGGGAACAATTTTTTTAATTAAATAGTCGGCTAGTTCCGTCATTCCGGCAATTCCGTATGCCGCTGAAGCTCCACTTCCTAATACGATAACAGGGACTAATGCAATACAATCTTGAATGAATTTCAACACATGATTAGGCAGATTAGTATTCAATTTCTTCACAAGCCCTTCAAATAGTTTTGAATATTTATAGATAGATGAAAATATAGCTAGTTAATCTTTATCACTATAATCATAATTACACATTTGTTTATTTAACAATTAAATCTTTTTTTATCACAATGAATTGACATTCCTTACTTGTAAACTAACACAATTATTCTTAATACTTTGTATTTTCTTGTCGAATAGCATGAATATTTTTTATGTTATTAGTTAAATTGACACTGTATCTAAAATAATCACATTGATTGGTAGGTAAAGAGAATACCGCTTTTTAAACCTAGCGTCCTTGTGTCAAAAACAAATATGTTAGTTTGAACTCTCATGAATGTATCTAATTTCACGATTGTTTCGGAAACTGGGGCATGTAAGCAATAGTTCAATTCGGTATTGGTTTCATAAATAATCGCCCACACAATAA